>JAADIR010000295.1 GCA_013151245.1 Chlorobiota bacterium | reverse complement strand
TATCTCGGACTGAAAGCCGGAATGACAGTCGCGGCAACCTTTCCCGCAGCCGTTATTGCAATGGCTGTGTTACGCGTTTTCAAAGGTAATATTTTGGAAGAAAACCTCGCAAGAACTACCGCTTCGGTGGGCGAAGCGTTAGCTGCGGGAGCTATCTTCACAATTCCCGCCTTTGTAATTAGCGGAGTTTGGGACGAATTCAATTATTGGGAAAGCACTCTGCTGATGTTGGTTGGCGGCGTCCTCGGCGTTTTATTGATTACAATTTTAAGAAAAACGCTCGTGCACGATCAATCGCTGCCGTTCCCCGAAAGTCAAGCCTGCACCGAAATTGTTAAAGCCGGGCAAGGCGGAAAGACGGGCGCGAAATATGTCGTTGCAACTCTCGGTCTCGGAGCTTTAATTGAAGTTTTTAAAAATCCGAACGGAATTACGTTGATAAAAGATTCCGTGAAAGGCTTCCTTCAATTCGGAGCTTCAAAAATTAGTCTGCTCGACAGCAAATCAACCGTAATAGCGACAATAAAACAGAAAGGCGGAATTCTTCTGCCTAGTCCCGTCGCTTCTCCCGCGTTTCTCGGCGTCGGATATATCATCGGTTACAGACTTTCGGCAATCACTTTTGCCGGCGGCATTTTCGGGTGGATGTTTTTGATGCCGATAGTTCTCTTTCTACTTTACGGCGATATCGCTCCGCTTGCAAACGGAACCGGCGGCGATTGGATGCAAATTGCAAAAGCCACTTACGACGCTACCGTTAAACCCATTGCCGTCGGCGGAATGCTCGTCGGCGCGTTTTACACTCTCTTTTCGATGAGAAAAAGTTTGGTTCAGGGAATCACCAAAGGAATTAGAGATATTAAGAAAGTTAAAGGAGAAGGCGAGTCGGAAAAAAGAACCGATAAAGATTTGCCTTTCGGATCAATTTTAATTGCGGTCGGATTTATTTTCGTCGTTATGGTAATCGTTTACAATATTTTTACGCAAAGCTGGGGAATCTCTCTTCTAGCCGCCGGCGTTATGCTTATTGCCGCGTTGATTTTTGCGGCTGTCGCGGGTTATCTCGTGGGCGTTATCGGCAGCTCGTCAAATCCCATTTCCGGATTAACTCTCTCAACTTTGTTGATTGCCGCGGTGTTAATGGTAATTGTCGGTTTGAAAGGAGATCACGGAGTCGCCGCCGCTTTGGCGATTGCTTCCGTTGTTTGCGTCGTTGCCGGAGTTGCCGGAGATATGATGCAGGATTTAAAGGTTGGGCAGATGCTCGGCGGAACGCCGTGGAAGATGGAAGTCGGCGAACTTGTCGGAGTCGTCTTCGCTTCTTTAATTATGATTTACCCGATCATTCTTTTGCATCAGGCTAACGGAATAGGAAGCGACGCATTGCCCGCGCCTCAAGCCGGTTTGATGGCGATGATAAGCAAGGGAATAGTCGGCGGAGAAATGGCTTGGCCTCTGGTTATCGCGGGAATGTTCTTTGCGGTTGCGCTCATTCTTCTTAAAGCGCCTTCGCCGATGCTTATTTCGGTGGGAATGTATCTTCCGTTCAACACGACGTTCGCTATTTTTGTCGGCGGGTTAATAAAACTTATCGTTGACAAAGTAAGCGCTAAACACGTTGAAGACGATTCGGATAAGGAAGTTGTGAACAACACCGGGCTATTGCTGGCTTCGGGACTTGTGGCGGGCGAAGCCCTTGTGGGCATAATACTCGCCGGCTTTGTGGGCGCGGGAATAAACCTCAAAGAGCTTGTCGGGCTTCCGGCTGGTTTCGAAGGGTATTGGATACTCGGTTTGTTGATTTTTGTAGTTCTCGGTTACGTTTTGATTAAGTATCCTTTAAAAGAATTAGCGCTTCATAAAAAGAATACCATAAAAACTACGCCTCTTAAATAATTAAATTTCTATCGGGGATTCCGTTCGCGAATCCCCGAATTTAATTTCCAAAGAGTAATTATGAATGATATAAGTATAAACATACCGGACAAAAAAGAACCGTCCGCAGTTTTTCGATGGGGAATTCTTGTTTTCGTCAGTTTGGCAATGTTCGGGAATTATTACATTTACGACAGCGTCAGCCCGCTTGCGGACGTATTGTCAAAGCAGTTGAACTTCTCCGATTCGAATATCGGTATGCTGATGGGAATTTACAGCGTTCCGAATATTTTTCTTGTTCTGATTGGCGGAATAATAATCGACAAAATCGGCACGCGTATTTCTTCGCTTATCTTTGCCGTGCTTTGCATGCTCGGCGCGATAATTACCGCTTTCTCCGGCGGCGAACTTGTGATTATGGCAATCGGAAGATTGGTTTTCGGTCTCGGCGCCGAATCATTAATTGTTGCAATCACAACCGTATTGGGAAGATGGTTCAAAGGGAAACAGCTTTCGTTTGCTTTCGGCGTTAATCTTACCATTGCGCGGCTCGGTTCTTTTACGGCGTTTAATTCTCCTACTTGGGCAAAAAGTTTATATGCCGATTGGCACGCTCCGCTGCTTCTTGCGGTAGGCGCGGGAATCCTTTCGGTCGTTTCAATTATTATTTATTGGGGAATGGATATTTACGCCGAGAAAAATTATGCAATGCATCCGGTGCCGAAACAAGACGAATTTAAGTTTAAAGAAATTTTCTCGTTCAGCTCTTCGTTTTGGTATATTGTTTTGTTGTGCGTTACTTTTTACTCGGCAATTTTTCCGTTCGAAACTTTTGCGGTTAAGTTTTTCATTGACGAACATGGCGTTACCAGAGGGGAAGGCGGATTTTTAATAAGCATGATTAAGATTTTTGCGATGATTTTATCGCCGCTTTTCGGATTGCTTTCGGATTACATCGGCAAACGTTCTTTTATGATGATGATAGGTTCCATTTTGTTAATGCCTATTTATTTGATGATGAATTATACGCACATCTCGTTGTATATTCCCATGGCGATGATGGGTTTTGCCTTCGCCTTAATTCCCGCGGTAATGTGGCCCTCCGTAGCGCTTATTGTCGAAGAAAAAAAACTCGGCACCGCTTACGGTTTGATGACGATGATTCAAAATATAGGACTTGCTTTATTTAACTTTTTAATCGGATGGGTAAACGATTTTTCCGGCGGCTATTCGGCGGGAATGTGGCTTTTTTCAATACTCGGATTTTTAGGATTGTTTTTCTCAATTATGCTGAGAAAATCGGAAACCGGTCCAAACGGGCACGGACTTGAAGAAGGAATAAAAAAAATATGGATGACAAAGAATACTTGAATTTATATCCCTTCAGAGCGACGGGGCATGAAGAAAAAGACGGACTGACTACCGTGTTGTACGTCAATCCGAACCCTAATTTTTTTGAAAGAATTTTTTTTAAGAAGGCGAGCAAACGACCGTTTAAAATAGACTTGGACGATATCGGTTCGTTTATCTGGAGTCAATGCGATGGGAAATCAACGGTCGGTCAAATTATCGAAAAAGGAAAAGAAAAATTCGGAGAGAAGATTGAACCGGCTGAAGCTAGAGTAGTCGAATTTATCCGCCGTTTAACAAGAACGAAATTGATAAATCTTTTTGAAAAAAAAGGCTGACGATATTTTGGCGCAAAGCCGCGTTTAATCAACCAAAATTGAATATGTTCATAATACTTTTAAATTCTTTATATTTATAGGTTCTTATTTAGAGGTAATTATTACAAAAAAAATATTTCAAATATCGCTTATATTGATATTGGCGGCGGGTGATTTTTCTTACGCTCAATCGTTCGGTTTCGGATGTCTCGGTTTGAGCGGCATATTCGGCGGTTATTCAAAACAAAGATTCGAAGCGGACGGTTTGAACCGCTATATGAATTTTGTAACAGGCTCGTCGTCGGACGTGAAAACTTTCGAAAGGGCGGAAGGCTTCCGGGTGGGCGCAAATATTTTCCGCGCAAAGTTCGATTATGTTTTTCTGACTGTCAAAGGTTATTATCAATTTCTAAGCGAAAAATATAATCTTACTAACGTAACCATTGCACAGCCGCGCGAAGAAGAATTTAAGCTGGAACTCAGTCATTGGGGTTTCGGAGTGGATTTTGGAATCCCGATTGTTTCTTTTCTCGATTGGAAAATTGTTGAGGCGGGAATGACAATTTTTAATGTAAAGTTCACTAATGCATTCACGGGCGACGACGGAATTTTTGTCGAGAATATTTATAAAGAACCGAAATCGACAATCGGTTACTATTTATCTTCAGGTTTGATCATTCATCTCATTCAGGATTACGTTAGTATTGAGGGCAGCGCGACATATAATAATTTCAGCGTTACAAACGTAGAAAATACGAATACCGGCGAACGGATCCCGGCGTCTTCGGATAGCGGAAGCTTTATTGAAAAAGGGGGATTTTCCGGCGCCGTTTATTTGAATCTCGGCGTGCCGCTGTAAAGGAGGAAACTTGAGCGTAACAAAATTGGACAAATCTTGTAAAATTGCAATTATCGACTGCATGGGCGCCAAAGAGGGCGAAACCATTCTTGTTATCGCCGATGAAAACAAAAGGGAAATCGGCTATGCGCTTTACAAAACCGCGCGTAAGTTAAACTTCGAATCTCTTTACGTTGAAATGAAACCGGGCGAAATCAACGGCGAAGAACCTCCGAAATACGTCGCCGATCTTATGAAAAAATTCGACGTGATTTTTGTTCCCACTACAAAATCATACACTCACACAAAAGCGAGAAGAAACGCATCGGCAAAAGGGGCGCGCGTTGCCACATTCCCTGGAATTACGGTTGACTCGATGGTTCGCGGATTGAGCGCCGATTACCACCGCATTGCGGCTCTTTCGCTTAAATTGAAAAAGCAGTTCGATAAAACGAAAGTCGCTAGAATTACCGCGCCGAACGGAACCGACATTACGCTTGAACTTACCGGAAGAGAATCGATCCCGAGCAAGGGACTTTTCCACAAAAAAGGGGAAAGCGGAAACTTGCCTACCGGCGAAACGTTCGCGGCTCCGGTTGAAGGAACGACGAACGGAGTTTTTGTCGTTGACGGATCGATGGCGGGAATCGGCGTGATTAAAGATAAACCGATTGTCATTGAAGTTGAAAAAGGTTACGCGACAAAAATAACCGGCGGAGCGCAGGCGCGTAAGTTGGTTAAAATGCTCGAACCTTACGGCAAAAAGGCGCGCAACATCGCCGAACTCGGAATAGGCACAAACGACAAGGCGAAATTAAGCGGACTTCTTCTCGAGGACGAAAAGGTTCTCGGCACCGTTCATCTTGCGCTGGGCAACAACAAATCGATGGGCGGAAAGATCGACGTTCCGATTCACCTCGACGGCGTAATCAAAAAACCGACGGTTTACTTCGACGGAAAGCTGATAATGAAGAACGGAAAGTTGTTGGTTTAATCCGCGTCGTGCGGCGTTAGTTTTCTTTTCATCTTTCGGGCGCAATTTCATGCGTCCGTTTTCAAATCATTTAAATTTTTTCTTGACAAAATTATTTTTAAAATGTAATTTACCATACAGATGTATGGTGGTTTGCCCCGTGCATTTTTTGTGACTTACGTGCCGAAGGTAGGTTAATAGGACGCTGATTTTCATGATTAATTATGATTTTTTATGATAGAAAATCAGCGGAAATCATAATCGATCTTAATTAATCTGCGTTCTATTGAAAATTTGGATAGGAATCTCATGTCAAAACAACTAACCAACACACAGCAGAAGATACTTGATTTTATTATCGACAAAAAGGCGGAAGGGAAAGTTCCGACGTTAGCGGAGATTGCCGAGCGTTTCGGATACCGGAATCGTTCCACCGTCCGCCAGCATTTGCAGGCGATTGAGAAGAAAGGATTCATCAAGCGAAATCCGAAAATATCGCGCGGAATAGATTTGTTGACGGAAGACAAATTATTCATTCCGCGTCCCGTGCTCGGGGAAGTAGCCGCCGGTAATCCGCTTACTATTTATCCCGATGCGATTGACACGGTGGATTTACCGACAATCGCGCGTATGCCGAAAGATTCGTTTTTGTTGAAGGTGAAAGGAGACAGTTTGAAGGACGCTTACATTTTCACGGGCGACGTTGTGATCGTCAATCCCAATCCAGAGCCGCGCAACGGGCAGATAGTCGTGGCGGTTTTAGACGACGCGGCGGTCGTTAAACGTTTCTTCAAAAAGCGGAACAGAATCGAGCTTCATTCCGAGAATCCCGAATATGAACCGATTGTAATTGAAAAAGATTATTCCGGTTTTAAGATTGTCGGCGTGGTTGTCGGCGTTTATCGCAATATGGAAACGCGGGTTGGGTAAGATAAGTATTGTTAATTAAATTTTGCTTCCTTATCTTTAAAATAAAAAAGGATTTGCAATGTTATTGAAATATATTGATACGGCAATGGGGAAAGCCCGTTATGAAATTTTATCCGACGACAATTCATATTACGGAGAAATTCCCGAATTCCAAGGCGTTGTTGCAAACGCCGATTCTCTTGAAAAATGCAGAGAGCAACTTAGGGAAGTTTTGGAAGAATGGGTATTGTTAAGAATTTATAAAAATTTAAGTTTGCCTGTCGTGGACGGAGTTGCAATTACTATCTCCGAAGTCGCTTAAAAGTTATGCCTCCAATCAAACCTGTTAAACGGAAAGAGTTAATCAAATTTTTTCGCAAATTAGGTTTTAGCGGTCCGTATTCCGGCGGTCGCCATCAATTTATGATAAAAGAAAACATAACTGTTGTTATTCCTAATCCGCACAAAAAAGATATCGGCAAAGAACTTCTTTTACGCATATTAAAGCAAGCAAATATTTCTCGCAAAGAGTGGGAAGCTCTTTAGCTATTTATTCCTTTTATTAAACATTATTAGATTGTGGTTAAGCATAACAAATATGGGAGAATCAACAATGCCAAAAAAGAAAACATGGAACGAAAAACTGCGCGACAGCAAAGACCTTCCGAAGGTTGTGGAATTAACCGGCAAGCAAGCCGCAAAATGGGGCGAAGGAACGATGGCAATCCCCGCGCCAATGGAAGTGG
>JAADIR010000170.1 GCA_013151245.1 Chlorobiota bacterium | reverse complement strand
AGGAATGTCCGCGCTACGGGGATGAATTATGTTGTAACTTTTATTTTATCAACAGCATCTTCTTTTGGTCGAAGTAATTCTTAGAGCCGTCGGATGAAACCGCTTGGATTCTATAAATATAAATTCCCGAAGGAAGCTGCGAAGCGCTCCACGAAACCTCGTGATATCCGGCTTGCATAACCTTGTTAACCAACATTGCCACTTCTTCTCCCAAAATATTAAACACCGATAAACGCACGGCGCTTGCGGTCGGCAATGCGTATTTAATCTTTGTTGAGGGATTGAACGGGTTCGGGAAATTCTGTTCCAAAGCGAATTTAGTCGGAACCGTTTCAACTTCAAGAACTTGAGAATATTCAAACTTGCCGTCGTAGTCAATCTGTTTTAATCTGTAAAACAGTTTTCCGGCGGACGCGTTTTTATCGTTATCGACAAAGCCGTATTCGCTCCGTTTAGAAGTAGTTCCTTTTCCTTCAACAAAACCGACGCTCTGCCATTCCGCGTTTTCATCGTTTCTATCGGAACGTTGAATATCAAATCCTTTGTTATTTGTTTCCGTTCCCGTAATCCAAGAAAGCGCAATGCCGTTTCCGGTATTTTCCGCCGTAAAGGAAGTCAACTCGACGGGAACAATATCTACCGTCATAGTTATCGGAACTACAATAGTCGGGTTGTTCGGATCGGTTGTGGTAAAAATCAAATCGATCGAATAATCTCCCAATTCCAAATCGGAGGAATCAAAATTCAGAATTAAACCCGCGCCGCTTCCGTTAAAAAGCGTTCCTCCCCCAAAATCGTCCGAATCGACCCAACCGACGGGCGAATAAAACAGAAGCGAAAACTCGTTTGAGGGCGGATAGGCGGCGTTGTAAGTCACTTGCAATCCGTCCGTTCCCGTTTCGTTTTCGATTCCAACCGTGGCTTCGTCCAGCGTTCCGGTCATATCTTTATAATGAATTAAAATGGCTCCGCTTTTCTTTAAAATAATTTGAAAAGTGTAATTTCCGGTACTGCTGCCGCTTTCCCATTTTTGAAAATCGGTAAACTGAATAATAAACCGGTCGGCTTCGGCTTTGTAATATGCCACGCCGTTTGTTCTTCCGTCCAAGTCGTCCCAAAACGCTGCGATTATCTTATTAGGAGTCGCCGGGTCCGGAAGTTCCGAATTGTTTCTATAAGAAGACGATAATCCGCCGAGATAAACGAATCCGTTTGTGCTGACGGAAACCTGCGTATAATCAACGCCGTAGAAATTAAAATTGAATCCGATATTTAACGCGGATGAATAGCCGTCGTCCAAACCTCCCGTAAAAGTTATCTCGGTTCCGAAATTGGAGAGATCCGCCCATTCATAAACAGGTCCGCCCGCTTCGTCGCTGTCTTTCCATCTGTAACCGAAAGTATCGGGTCCGCCGCTTCCTCTCAAGCTCTGCCCGTTTATTTTAGGTTCGGCTCCTTTTTCATAATCAATATTATTATCAACGATATTTTGAACTACCGAAGTAATACCGCCAATCTTAACGGCTCCGGCCGGAAATGTGTTGTTAGCTAATTCTGCGGAATAATCAAGCGTTGAAGCTCCCGTTGCCGCGTTCGATATCGTAACTGTTTCGTTCCATGTTTGATCCGGATTTACGACGCCGATCTCAAGCGACGTGGGAGTTACGTTCGCCGAAGGTTCTCCCAATGTTGCATCCGAAGGAACGTTTGAAATATCGGAAATATTGTCCCAGAAATCGGTGGACTTAATCGCGAAATAGTAAGTAGTCGCAAAAGCAAGGTTTTCAACTAACAGCGATTCGGACTGTCCGGGATCTTTCGGCGAGTCGGAATACGGAACAGTAGTCGCAACATCAAAGTTCCCGTTGTCAATCGGAGATTCGGACATTTTAATCACATATGAGATAACTCCGTTGTAGGAAGTATCCAAAGGCGCCGTCCAAGTAATCGTTAATCTGTTCGACATTTGATTCGTAATCGATAAATCCGTTATAGCCGTCGGAGGAACGTCGTCGGGGTCTCCAACAGTCGGGTCCCAACCGTCAAGCGTTTGAGCGCCGGTATTGTTTGGGTCGAGCCAATCTTTTAATCTTGTGCTTGCCGTAGTTCCTCTGTCCCACGACATCGCAAATTTTCCGTAATAATCTGCCGTTAAACTCGTACAAGAAGCCCACCCACCGTGAAGTTGTCCGATAATTCTGTGGTTTTGGTCGAACAGCGGCGAACCGGAAGAACCCGGCTCGGTGGTGCCGTCGTCCCATTGGGCGATTTTCCAATGCGAGTCGGCGACTCCTTGGTTATCAAGATACTTTGCGGAAATTGAAGGATCATAGTCAAAACTGATTTTTTTAATATCGCCGTCCGGATGATGAATTCCGGTTGAATGCGTAGAAGGAACGTCAATATTGCTCCAACCCGCCCAATGAACTTCGTAAGAAGAAGGGATCGGCTCGGTAATTTCAAGAAGACCGAAATCGGAATCGTCGTTGCTTGCAAGCAAAGTTGAACCTTGAACCGAAAAGTTTGTCGGACCGTCAACATTATCGCATGTAGGGCTTTCATAATTAAACATAAAAATCCATGTGTCGCTTGCGCCTAAACAATGGTTGGCGGTAAGGAAGTATTGTTTTAAATCGACGTTCACGTTATTAACAAGCGCGCCCGAGCACCATCTTGTGCCGCCCGAAAGCAAAACCATTGCAACGGCGCGTTTTTCGTTCTGCCAATCGGCGCCGACAGGGCAATTAACATTATTGTTGCAGCTTCCGGAACCGCCGAAATCTTTTTGAGCGAACGATTTAAAAATATCTCTGTAGGCGTGAATGACCGAAGAAATATTAATTTTACCGCTGTAAACAACATTTGCCGGTTCAATATATTCAAGCGTTATAGCGTCGCCGGTAACCGGACGCGTGGCAAATTTACCGGTTTCTTTATTATTAGCTTCGGTAAACGCGCCAATAACATGACTTCTATCATCGTTATATAAATAAAGTTTTGCGCCTTCAGGGAGCCAAAAATCATTATAAATCAGATTTATTGAATAAGCGCCCGGCGAACTTATACGCAATCGCCAAATCTTATCGCCGTTCGGAAGCTCGTCCCAAACGCCGCTGTTATTTAAATTTAAATTAACTTCAAAAGGTTTTCCGAACCGGAAAGGAACATCCTTTCCAATAGCGTCGAGCGAATCTTCGCGGAGTAATACATTAACGTCAAATTTTTCCATCGTCGTCGTTGGAGCGTCCGAAAGGTTTTTCAATGTAAAGCTGTAAGGATTTCCGCCAATACTTATTTGTGAAAACAAATTCACATTAACTGAAAAAAATATTACTATAAAAGCGGAAAGCGCTCCGCTTCGAAAACGGTTTTTCATAGTTACCTCAATCGAAATTTAAAAATAAAAAGATAGGTTGTCAGAAAATGAATATCCCCCTCAGTTAAATTATAGAAGATTTTTTTAAAAAACAATCAATTTTTAATTATTGTTGCTTTCTTTTATTACATTTGTAAAATATTTTTTGCAGACTATCAAGATTTAATAATGATTATTTTAGCCGCGGCGTTTTTTCTTTTATCTTTTATTTACGTAATCTTTTCAAGTTTGATACATTATACTTTATTGAACGCCCCTTCAGGCAAAGAGAAACAAAGCTCGCAAGATACTCTTCAAATCAGCGTAATTATTGCGGCAAAAAACGAAGAAGCAAACATCCCGCGTTTAATTTCTTCGCTGAAAAAGTTGAATTATCCCGAAAATAAATTTGAAGTAATTATCGTTGACGACAACTCAACGGATAGTACGCGGGATATTATTTCAGAATCCGGATTTAAACTTGTTAGAGCGGAGAATAAAAATCTTCCCGCAAAAAAAGGAGCTTTAGAGTTGGGAATAAAAAAAGCTTCGTTTGATTTTATTTTGATTACCGACGCCGACTGCGTTGTTCCCGCCGATTGGCTGACGATTGCTTCGGATTATTTTAGTTCCGGGACGGATTTCGTTTTCGGAGCCGCGCCTTATTTTAAGGGGAATACTTTAGCGGCTAAAGTAGCTTCTTTCGAAAATTTAAGAATTCACATGTTAATGTTTGCCGCGGCGTTTCTGGGAAAACCTTATTCCGCCGCGGGAAGGAATTTCGGCTTTAAAAAGGAATCTTTCGAAAAGTTGAACGGTTATAATAATACAACGGAAACTTTAAGCGGCGACGACGATCTTCTGCTTCGGGAAGCCGTCAAACGGAAAATGAAAATCAAACCGATTCTGCGAAATAATTTTTTCGTATTCTCCGATGCGCCGGAGGATTTTAAAACATATTTCAAGCAAAAAGCGCGTCACGTAAAAACTTCGCGCTATTATAGCAAAGGCGCTCAAGCGACTTTAGCAATCTGGCATTCGATAAACATACTAATTACGTTTTCGGTTTTTCTGATTCCGTTTGCGCCGCTGTTGTTTTTCCCTTTCTTCATTAAGTTTACCGCGGATACCGCCTATGCGGTCGTTCATCAAAAAAAGTTTGGCTTCAAGTTTGGATTCGGCATTCCGCTTTATCAGTTTATGTACGAGCTGTTTTTGGTTGTTCATTTTGTTAACTCCCTTTTTCGAGAAGATAATTGGAGATAAATTTTTAGTTTTGAATTTAGACGTCAAAAATATAACTTGAAATTTTTATTTGGGAGATTATTGGATGGAATACCGAAAATTAATTAAAAGCGCGCGCGAAGCTCAGAAGAAATCATTTTCGCCGTTTTCAAATTTTAAAGTCGGCGCCGCTTTGATGACAAAAGAGGGTAAGATTTTCACCGGCACAAATATCGAATGCGCTTCGTATTCGTTAACCATGTGCGCCGAAAGAAACGCCGTATTTCAAGCCTATTTTGCGGGCGAGAGAGAGTTTAAGGCAATTGCGGTAGCGTGCGACACGGAAGAACACTGTTCTCCTTGCGGCGCCTGCCGGCAAGCGCTTGCCGAGCTATGCGGCGAAGACCTTGAAGTTATTATGCTGAATATCAACGACGAGCCTAAAATTATGACGATGAAAGAACTGTTGCCAATGGCGTTTACAAAGGAAGCGTTGAAATAATATGAATCAATTCGTTCCTCACTTAACCCCCAGAGATACCGGCTGGATTGAAGTAATTACCGGCTGCATGTTCAGCGGCAAAACCGAAGAACTTATCCGCCGCTTAAAACGGGCGCAGATAGCAAAGCAATCGGTAAAAATTTTCAAACCGGTAATCGACGTTCGTTATTCAAAAGACGAAATTGTTTCTCACAACGAACAATCGCTCCCTTCGGTTTTGATTGAAGACGCAAAGAAAATTTTAAGTGAAATCGGCGAAGCGCAGGTAATAGGAATCGACGAAGCGCAATTCTTTTCGAATGACTTGATTGACGTTTGCAACCGATTGGCTGACGAAGGCAAACGGGTTATTGTTGCGGGACTTGATCAGGACTATACGGGAAAGCCCTTCGAACCGATTCCGCAATTGCTGTCGGTAGCCGAATACATAACAAAAACTTTAGCCATTTGCGTTGAATGCGGAAATCCCGCGGATAGAACGCAGAGAAAAATTCATTCATCCGAGCGCGTGCTTGTCGGCGCGGCGGATAGTTACGAAGCGCGCTGCAGAAAGTGTCACTACATACCGGAAGAGGAGTAATATGGATTTTGTTTCGTTGCTAAGAGGAATATTCGGTCTTGCCGTTTTAATTGGAATTGCGTTATTGCTTTCCAATAACCGGAAAAATGTCAACTGGAGATTGGTCTTCAGCGGTTTGGCGCTTCAAACGGTTTTCGCTATTTTCATCATCAAAGGCGATTCTCTGAGAAACATTTTTTTCATGCTCGGATGGCCAAAAGATTTTTTTAAATGGATCAGCGGATTTTTTGTGCTTGTTCTTAATTTCACAACCGAAGGGGCGAAATTTGTTTTCGGAGATTTGGCGGTAAGCCCGGGCAATCAAGGAAGTTTGGGAATGTTCTTTGCGTTTCAAGTGCTGCCTACGATTATCTTCTTCGCAAGTTTAATGGCTATTCTCTATCATCTCGGAATTATGCAGAAAGTCGTTCAAGCCATGGCTTGGATTATGGCGAAAGTTATGGGAACAAGCGGCGCCGAATCCCTTTCATGCACGGCTAATATTTTCGTCGGGCAAACCGAAGCGCCGCTGATGATCAAACCTTTTTTGAAGGGAATGACAAAAAGCGAACTCCTCACAATTATGACCGGCGGAATGGCGACTATTGCCGGCGGCGTTATGGCGGCTTACATTCAGATTCTCGGTCAATCGATGGCGGAATCTTTGGGAGTCACGTTACATGAGGCGCAGCTTCTTTTCGCCACTCATCTGCTCGGAGCTAGCGTTATGGCCGCTCCCGCGGCGATAATAATTTCAAAAATAATGTTCCCCGAAACCAGAGAACCGGAAACGAAAGGAACGGTTAAGATTAAAGTTGAAAAATCTTACTCTAACACAATTGAAGCCGCCGCGGGCGGCGCCGGCGAAGGCTTGCACCTTGCCTTAAACGTCGGCGCAATGCTGATTGCGTTTATCGCCTTAATTGCTCTGCTGAATTATTTGCTGACAGGCTTCGGCAATATTATCGGCGTAAACGCGCAGCTACAGGAGGTTTACGGCAAGCCGCTTAACATGGAATTTTTATTCGGCTTCGTTCTGCGGTATCTCGCTTTTGCCATCGGCGTCCCTTGGGATCAAGCGATGCACTTCGGTAGTTTGATCGGGACAAAAATTGTGCTGAACGAATTTGTCGCTTATTTGAATCTTGGCGAAATGATAAAGTTAAAAGAGATGGTCAATGAAAAAGCAATTTTGATGTCAACTTACGCTTTGTGCGGTTTTGCCAATTTCAGTTCCATCGCTATTCAGATTGGCGGCATTACTCCGCTCGCGCCTAACAGAAGGTCCGATTTGGCGCAGCTCGGAGTTAAAGCGGTAATCGGCGGAACGCTTGCAACCCTTATGACGGCTACGCTGGCGGGAATACTTTTTTAATG
>JAADIR010000274.1 GCA_013151245.1 Chlorobiota bacterium | reverse complement strand
AATTGACAATGGATAATGGAGAATGGATAATTTATCTCGGCGAAGCGCAGCGGAGACGGATGGATAATTGGAATGATGGAATTTCGGGATTTTGGAATTAATGTTTAGGTTTGACTGATGAAAGTTTCTCATTCAATCATTCTTAAATTAATCTTCAAAATTTCTTTACCGCTGTGCAATAAAAAAGCAATTACACGCGGCATGTAATAAAAAACTACTTATTCCGATGTTTTTAACGGGAAGGATTTATCTTGTAATACTATAATTAAAAACAATGCCTTTTAGTTTGATCTTGCTCCCGCGATGCGGATACTCAATTCAATAACGCTACGGCTTCCGAAAACTTTTTCCATAAACCGTTTGTATTTTTCAGCGTCTTTCTCCGGAACATAGACTTGGACCGAACCGGCGAATCCGCCGCCGTGAACTCTGCACGCGCCGTCAATATTATTTTCCGCAAAATAATCTTCCGTAAGCGCAAGAGCCAGCGCGATTCCCTGTTCTTCGGTTTTCTTGGCGGTCATGATGTTTTGCAGAAGCTTGAACGAGGAATTTCCCGATGTTCTTACCAAATTCAGAAAAGTTTTAAAACCGGAGTTTTTCATAGCTTTAATTTGCGAAATAACGCGTTCGTTTTCTTCGATAAAATGAAGAGCGCGCAACACGGCTCTGTCGCCGGCTTCTACTCTGAGTTTGTTAATTTCTTCAAACAACTCTTCGCGCAAAACTTCTCCGATTACGCTCTTGCCCAGTAACTGCGCGACTTTCAGCATCTCTTCCGGTATTGCGGAATATTCTTCGGTTAAATTGATATGATTTCCGCCCGTATCGATAGTCAGCAATTTGTAACCGTGTTCGTCGAGATTGAAATCGATTTTTTCTATTTGAGGATTTTCATAATTCTTGAAATCAATCGCGATAATTCCGCCGAAAGCACAGGCTATCTGATCCATCAATCCGCACGGCTTCCCGAAATAATCGTTCTCGGCAAGTTGTCCGGCTTTTGCCAAAGTTAAGACGTCAATTCTGTTTTCATTAAATAATCTGTTATGAATCGTTCCGATTAAAACTTCGAACGCAGCAGAAGAGCTTAATCCCGCGCCGCTGATAATATCGCTTTTTACGAACGCGTTAAAACCGCCGCCGGCAAATCCTTCGTCCGAAAGCGCGCGAGTTACGCCTCTTATTAAAGCCGCCGAAGTTCCGATTTCGTCTTCCCTTTTTCCCAGCGAATCGAGATTGACGGTTATCGCGTCTTCGTATCCTTCCGAAAATAGCGTAATCTCATTTTTTCCGTTTGGCGCGGCGGCGGCGATAGTATCCAAGTTTACGGATGCGGCTAACGCTCTTCCGCGCCCGTGGTCGGTGTGGTTTCCTCCAATCTCCGTTCTTCCGGGAACGGAAAATAATTTTAAGTTCTCCTCGTTTCCAAACTTCAAATAGTAATTTTCAATCAATTGCAAATAACGCTTCACTTGATAATCCAAGACGGATTTTTCAGCGCCGTAAATTTCAATTAAAAAACTATTCAACTTATCTTCTTTTATCAGCACAACTGTTCTTTCCCCCGAAATTAAACATTGATATTTTTGTAATGAACGTTTGACATGGAGCGTATTCTTTTTGCGTTTGACGAACGGCTTTCGCTTTTTCTCCGTTCCACGGTCGCTTTGTTCTGTGCGGCGATACGAGCGCCCATTCGCCGGCGAGTAAGTTTAATCTTCTATGCGGTTTTCCGAAATTCAAAATCTCACCAAAATATTGAATAGAGAGCGACTAAAATTATTATTATCGCGTAAGCGCCGACGTTAAAGACCGAATCGGTTTTAAATACTTTAGATGTTAAAGGAATTCCCTTCGGATCGTCCACGTCGTCGGACGTCGAAAGACTTATTCCCGCGATAATAACCATCGTAATCAGCATCGTGTAAAACATTTGATCCATCCACGGTAAATCCACAGCGGGATTTTTCAAAAATAGAGCGACAAAAAACGAAAGGATAATTCCCCAAATCGCCGCTTTGTTCGTCGTCTTCTTCCAAAACAATCCCATGAGAAACACAGCCAATATTCCCGGGCTGACAAGTCCCGTATATTCCTGAATGTATTGAAACATCTGCGGAATGTTTCCCAACAACGGAGCCATCGCAACGGCTATAACCAAAGCCGCCAACGCTGCGATTCGTCCGACCAAAACAAGTCTTTTTTCGCTTGATCCTTTTCCCAGATACGGCTTGTAAATATCCATCGTAAAAATTGTGGAAGTTGAGTTTAGCATAGACGCAAGCGAAGATACGATTGCCGCCGTAAGCGCCGCAACCACAAGCCCTTTAACGCCGTTCGGAATAAAAACGCTTACCAGCCAAGGGTATGCTTTGTCATAGTTAATTCCCCCGCCGCTTTTTTCGAATGCTTCTTTTACGCCCGGGATAATCGCGGTTCCTTCCGGTTGGGTAAAAAGGACAAAAGCTACGACGCCGGGAATTACAACGAGAATAGGAATTATCAATTTCAAAAGTCCGGCAAAAACAATTCCGCGCTGCGCTTCCTTAAGAGATTTTGCCGCAAGCGTACGTTGAATAATATACTGATTGAATCCCCAATAATAAAGATTCGCGACCCACATTCCGCCGATGAGCACGGCGATTCCGGGCAGATTGAAATATTCCGGATTATCGCGCGAAAGAATCATGTGGAATTTTTCTCCCGCGGTTTCATACAAATGGCTCAATCCGTTGAAGATTCCGCCTTCAACGGTTACGTGGTCCAAAGCAAAAAACGTCGTAATCAATCCACCGACAATTAACAGAGCCACTTGCAAAACGTCCGTCCACGCCACTGCCGAAAGTCCGCCGTATATCGAATACGCCGCGGCGATAAAAGCGAGAGCGAGTATCGCGTAAAAAATCAAACTGCCGTCGCCCGCGCCGATTATAGTGTCAATCGCTTTTCCGCCGAGGAACAGCACCGAGGTAAGATTCACAAAAATGAAAAGCGAGACCCAAAATATCGCCAAAATCGTTTTGAGATTAGCGCTGAATCTTTGCTCAATAAATTCAGGTATTGTAAATAATTTTTTCTCGATGAAAATAGGAAGGAAATATTTACCGACAATTATCAGCGTCAGAGCCGCCATCCATTCATAAGAAGCGATTGCAAGCCCGATGGCAAAACCCGAACCGGACATTCCGATGAACTGCTCCGCCGAAATGTTAGCCGCAATTAAAGACGCGCCAATCGCCCACCAAGGAAGTGTGTTGCCCGCAAGAAAATAATCTTTCGAATCCTTTTCATGTCCCTTCTTTGTGCGGGAAACCCAAAGCCCCACGCCAACAATCGTTAAAATGTAAACGAAAAAAATCAGATAATCATAAAACGAAAAATGCATTCATCTCCCGCGAGTTTTTTCTTTTATAGTCCGTTTTCAATTTGTTGAATAATTGCATCGTAAGCAAAACGGAAAAACTAATTGTCTAAATCACTATTGAGATTCGCGATTCAATTATATTCATATTGCGACAAACCGTAATTGATAATGGAAAATTAGAACGATGGAATCCCAAACATAACAATTGACGTTTCGGTTTGACCGCTTTTAATTTCTCATTCATTCCGCCATCCATTCGTTCTTTCATTCTCAAATTAATCTTCAATGTTTCTTTACCGCTGTGTAATAATAAAGCAATACGCGCGGCAGGTAAAAATCCCGATGTTTTTTATCGGAAAGGATTTAACTTGTAATACTATAAACGACTCAAATGCGGAAAACAATAAAACCTTAAACCGAATCTCTGATTATCAATTTAGTTTTCAGAATTTTTTTGGTTTTTTTATTTCTCTTTGATACGAGCATTTCATTTAACAATTCCATCGCGGCTTTTCCCATTTCATAGGATGGCTGTTCAATAGTCGTTAAAGCGGGCTTAATAAACGCGGAAATCGGATTGTTCGAGAACCCCACAACCGCAATATCCTCGGGTATTCTTAATCCTCTCCGTTCTAATACTTCGTATGCTCCAATTGCCGCGGGATCGTTAACGGCGAATATTGAATCGGGATGCGTTTTCAATTTCAACAAATATTCCATCCCTTCAATTCCGTCCTCTTCTTGAAACCCGCCCCAAAAGACAAGATTTTTTCTGAATGGAATATTGTATTTTTTAAGCGCGTCGCGGTACCCTTGATAACGCAGTTTTGAAATTTCCAATTCTTTCGTTCCCGCCAAATGAGCGATTCTCTTTTTCCCCTTTTTAATAAGGTATTCGGTCGCTTTAAATCCCCCGCGATAATCGTCCACAATTACTTTAGAAGCGTTCACAGATTCAAGCGCTCTATCAAAAAAAACTAATTTTCCTCCTTCGTCAATAAATTGTTGGAAATGAGCGCCGTCGCGCGTAGTTTGACTCACTGAAACAAGCAACCCTTCTATTCTATTACTGATTAACGCCTTTGTATTAATTACTTCACGTTCGTAGTCTTCATTTGATTGACACACAATAATAACATAACCGTGTTCATGCGCCGCTTCTTCGACGCCGCCGATAGCGTTGGCAAAGAAATGATGCTTAATTTCCGGCACAATTACGCCGATTAAATTTGTCTGATTGTTCTTCAAATTTCTTGCAAACATATTCGGTTGGTAGTTCATCTGTTCGGCGGTGCGTTTAATAAGTTTTATGGTGTTGGGATGAATATCGGGATGATCGCGCAGCGCCCTGGAAACCGTGCTGTGGTGAACTCCCAGCTTTTTGGCTATGTCTTTAATTGTTGCTTTTTTGTTTTTTAACATTTATTTTTACACACACGTTTGCGAACACGTGTGCAACATAAATTATTTTCAAATTATTGTCAAGATTATTTTTAGCGATAGATCGTTTTTTAAACTAACAACCTTTGAGTCCGCCATGAAACTCTTTCGTATATCATTTCTTTTTATTTTTTTAATATTTGAATTTGCAATTAATGCGCAAACTTCAAATAAAATCGCTCTTGTTAAGGGCTGGAAGTTTACAACTGAAAACGACGCCGGCTTTGCTTCGCCGGATTTTAACGACGTCCGTTGGCAAAACATTGCCGTCGATAAACCTTGGGAAAAGCAGGGAATAAAACACGACGGGTTTGCATGGTACAGAATACGAGTTATAATCCCATCCTCGCTAAAGGATAACGCGGAACTGAAAGACAGCGTCATTTTCAATATGGGGAAAATTGACGACTTCGATCAGACATTTTTAAACGGTAGTTTAATTGGCGTTAATTTAAGCAACGTTCCCGCAAATACAGAGCCTGATACAAATTACAAAAACTTAGACTATTCATATTGGAATAACAACAGACGATATTCATTATCAGTCAACGACCCGCGAATTAAATGGGACGCGGAAAATGTTATCGCCGTTCGCGTTTATGACTGGAACGGTTTAGGCGGAATATTCTCCGGAGATTTGTATATCGGTATGCCCGACCTTTCCGACTATTTCCACCTCGAAAATAATGTTTCTAATTACATAATTAAAAATAATACGGTCTCGAAGACAATCAAGTTGAGAAACAGCTCGCATAATTACGAGTTGAAAGGAAAGCTTTCCGTTGTAGCAAAAAACAAATTAAACCAAAAACATGTTTTGGATAAAGTTTTTAAATTTGATCTTAACGGAAAAGAAGAAATCAAAATTGATATTTTAATTCCCCGGCAAGATCAATCGAGCGTTGTAAATTTCACGGCTTCGATTATTGGAAGCAACCTCTTTATAAACCGACACGACGAAACGCCTTATATATTAACTCCTCCGGTCGCCGAAACGCCTAAACTTAACGGCGCGCCGGTTTACGGAGAAAGACCCGGAAAACCTTTCTTATACAGAATGGCGGCAACCGGAAAAAGACCGATGAAATATTCCGCAAAAGGTTTGCCCGACGGCTTGGAAATAGACGGAAAAACCGGAATTATTACCGGAGCCGTTGAATCGGCGGGAACTTACAAAGTTGCGCTTACCGCTGAAAACTCGCTCGGGAAAGACGAAAAAACGCTGACCGTAAAAATAGGCGCCGCGCTGGCTCTAACGCCTCCGATGGGCTGGAACAGTTGGAACGTTTGGGGTTTGGAAGTCGATCACAATAAAGTTTACGCAGCCGCCGAAGCGTTTGTTAATACCGGACTTGCAGACCACGGCTGGACATTCATAAACATCGACGACGGCTGGGAAATATTCGGGAAATCCGACTCGCCGAAGAGAACAGCCGAAGGGAAAATGCTGACAAACGAAAAATTCCCCGATATGAAATCGCTCGGCGATAAAATTCATTCGCTCGGTTTGAAATTCGGAATCTATTCTTCCCCCGGAGATTTGACTTGCGGCGGCTACGCCGGCAGTTTGAATCACGAAGAAGACGACGCCGAATCTTTCTCCGAATGGGGAATTGATTATTTGAAATACGACCTGTGCGGATATCGAAATATTATGAAAGACCAAAACGATCCCGCCGAATTGAAACCGCCGTATATCAAAATGCACAAAGCGCTTTTGAAACAAAACCGCGATATTGTTTATTCCATCTGCGAATACGGCAACGGTAAAGTTTGGGAATGGGGCGAAGAAGTCGGCGGAAATCTGTGGCGCACAACGGGAGATATTTGGGACGAGTGGGAAAGACTGAAACAAATCGGTTTCAGCCAAGTGGAAAACGCAAAATACAATGGTCCCGGTCATTGGAACGACCCCGATATGCTTGTTGTCGGCTGGGTCGGTTGGAGTTCGAATCTTCATCCTTCGCGTTTAACGCCCGACGAACAATACACGCACATTACGCTCTGGTCGCTTCTTTCGGCGCCGCTTCTTATCGGCTGCGACTTAACAAAATTAGATAACTTCACTTTAAATTTATTGACAAACGACGAAGTAATTGCGATTGACCAAGACCCGCTTGGAAAACAAGCGACGCCCGTTTTAACCGACGGCGATATTCAAGTTTGGAAAAAAGAATTGTCCGACGGCAGCTACGCGATAGGGATATTTAATCTCGGCAACAATACGAAAAATTTCACGCTTTACTTGGAGAATATCGGCTTGCCCGATTCAATCAAAGCGCGAAACATTTGGAAGCAAAAAGATATCGGATTTATTTACAAAGGAAAAGATTTCAGAATTCCTTCGCACGGAACTTTGATGTTGAAATTAAGCGAATAACCTATAGCGCGGTAAACCGCAATGGATAATTTATCTCGGCGAAGCGCAGCGGAGACGGATGGAAAATTGGAATTTTGAGCGTAACAATAGTTATTTCAGTTCAACCGATTTGAATTTT
>JAADIR010000027.1 GCA_013151245.1 Chlorobiota bacterium | reverse complement strand
GCTTTTGCCGTTTCGTTCAACAAACTTCTATTTCATTCCGTCTAGCGGACTTAAAATTCCAGATGCGTTTTTTGCAACGCAACTATAAATTATTATCGTTATGATGAAATATTTATCTAAAGCTTTTTTGTCGAGGTATGGAAAACTATATTTATAAAGAATGTTTATTTTTCGGAATGCTGCAATATTTGAGGAAAGTGAATTCAATGCGATTCTCTTTTTTACAAAGCTAAATTATTTTGTTTCCAATTCAAAATGTTTTTCAGATTACGGGACGGGCAAAAGAAAACTTTAGTTCCGGCAAAACAAACGCCGCCGCCGAGGAAAAGTATTCGTCGTTGCTGCGTGAAAATATTTTAATGTTGAATATCGATCAACAACCCGCTCCGATTTATCGGAGATTTAGGATTTACGAAATGCGGAAGCAAGCGTTTCCGTTGCCTATTTAAACCAAATAATTTCTGTATATTTACGTCTTTTCGGAAGCGGGATTTATGAAAAATAAAAAAATATTTTTATGCGGATTTATGACGAGCGGCAAAAGCACGATTGGACCGATACTTGCAAACGTGCTCGGTTGGAAGTTCTACGATTTGGATAAAGCGATTGAAGCGCAAGAAGGAAAACCGGTCGTGAAAATTTTTGAGGAACGCGGAGAAGAATATTTTAGGAGCCTCGAGCGCAAAACTCTGAAGGAAACCGCCACGGAAGACAGAGTAGTAATAGCGCTCGGCGGCGGAACAATAGCGGGCGAGGAGAATTTAAAGTTCGTAAAAAATATCGGGATGCTTGTCTATCTCAAAACTTCCCGCGAAATGATTTACAAAAGAATCCGCAATAAAATAGACCGTCCCGCTTTCCGCGATTTTGTTCTCGAAGGGAAAAGCGAAGAAGAGTTTTCGGCAAAGATTGAAGCGATGCTTTCCAAACGGGAACCGTTTTATTTGACGGCGGATTTAGTAATGGACACGGACAAATCCCGCGTGGGCATTACCGTTGACGTTCTCGCAAAAAAAATTAGGGGAATGATAAATGAAAAAGATTGAAGTTCCGCTTCCGTCGAAGCCGTATAATATTTACGCCGGAGCGAATCTCGAAAAACTTCCGTCGATGATTAAAAAAGAGAAATTGTTTAAAAATGTTTTCTGCGCGGTCGATGAAAAAGTTTTTCGTCTGCACAAAGAAAGAATATTAAACGTTTCCGCTCAATTTGAAAATTTTCTTTTCTTCCGCTTAAAAGCCGAGGAAAACAAAAAAAATCTTTCTTCCGCCGAAAACATTTATTCAAAAATGCTGAAGGGAAATTTCGGACGCGATACGCTCGTTTTAGCGATTGGCGGAGGAATTACGGGCGACGTCGCCGGATTTGCGGCGGCTACTTATATGCGCGGGGTTCAGCTCGTTCACGTTCCCACAACGTTGCTCGCCGCGGTCGATAGCGCAATCGGCGGGAAGACCGGGGTTAACTTCGGCGGCGCGAAGAATATTGTCGGAGCGTTCTATCAGCCGGAATTTGTTTTTATCGACGAAGATTTCCTTTCCACCTTGCCCGACGCCGAAATAAGCGCCGGACTGGGCGAAGTTCTTAAATACGCTTTGATTACCGGCGGCGGCTTTTACAATTTCATTAAAAAAAATAAAACCGCCATTTTGGCGCGCGAACCGCGGGCAATTAAAAAAATAATCTTTGAATCGGCTTCGGTTAAAGCGGGAGCGGTTGCAAAAGACGAGAAAGAGAGCGGGCTGAGAAAAATATTGAACCTCGGTCATACTTTTGCGCACGCCGTTGAAGCCGAACGCAATTACAAAATAAAACACGGAGAAGCCGTTATCATTGGGCTTGCAGCCGCCGCTTATCTTTCGAAAGAACTGAACTTGACCTCCGAACGCATTAAAGAGGAAACGCTTAATTTTATCAGACCGTTCTCCCAAAAAATTAAAATCGACGGTTTTGATTTGAATAAGATATTCCGGACAATGTTTTACGATAAAAAAAACCGAGACGGCGAACTCCGTTTTGTTTTGTTTTCCGAACCGGGAAATGTTTTGATCGACGTTCCGGCTTCCGCTAAAGCAATCCGCAGAGCCTTGAGTTCGGCGTTAAAACTATTTTACGGCGGCAAATGAAACCGCGGTTTTTAATATTCTTTCTTCTGATTGTTTCAACGGTTTTTGCGGACGGACACAAACGGGAAACCCGCGCAGTGTGGGTGGCTACAAACTTCCGCCTCGATTGGCCCCCGCATACATTCGACCAAACGGAACAGAAAAATTCTCTCCGTCAAATATTTAACAATATTAACCGCAAAAAATTGAACGCGGTATATTTTCAAGTCCGCAGCAACGGAACGGTTATGTTCAAATCGGAAACGGAACCGTTTTCTCCTTATTTTACGGGGCAAGTAGATCGTCCGCCCGATTACGACCCGCTCGCGCTCGCAATAAAAGAAGCTCACAAACGCGGGCTTGAACTTCACGCTTGGGTAAATGTTTTCCGCTGTTTTACCGGAACCGAAACCGAAGCGCTTGAAAGCCCGAAACACATTTTTAACAAACATCCCGAATGGGCGATTGAAGCGAGAATTGAAGGAAAGAAAACTTATTGGCTCGACCCCGGCTTGCCTGAAGCGAGAAATTATCTCGCCGATCTTTTCGCGGAAATTGTCGCCAATTACGACGTTGACGGGATCCATTTGGATTTTATCCGATATCCGAATACCGAGATTGAAGACGATTTTTCATACGGACTTTACGGCGAAGGCAAACCGCGCAACGAGTGGCGGCGCGAGAATATCACAAAATTTATGAAACTTCTTTCTTCTAAAATACGAGCGATAAAACCGTTCGTGAAAATTGGAGTTACGCCGATAGGAATTTACAAAAACATCGGCGGCGCTTACGGAACGCAAGGGTTTTCGTCGGTTTACCAAGACGCGCGCGAATGGCTGCGCCGCGGCTACGCCGATTACGCGGTTCCGCAGATTTACTGGGATATTTCGGAAAACCCGAAGTTCAAAAATCTCGCGCGGGATTGGATTTCCAACTCAGCGGGGAAAAATATTATACTCGGAATCGCCGCTTACAAGCCTGAAGTTAAAAAGGAAATTGAAGAGCAGATAGCGTTTGCAAGAAAAATAAACGCCGCCGGAGTCGCTTTCTTCCGATACGGAAACATAAAGGATTATAATTTTAAGTCGTTCCGCACTCGCGAATTTCCAGCCGATTACGTTAAAAAAACCGAAGCTTGCCCGCCGCCGCCAAAAAAGTTAACGGTAACCGTCGGCAAAAAAATTACGCTTGCCTGGCTGCCGCCGGATAAACGCGAAAGCCCGGTAAAATATTACGCGCTCTATTTATTATCCGCTCCCGACGAAAACGCCGGAGAGAAAAAACTTTTCCAAATTGTTGGAGCCGAACGCAATTCAGTCTCTTTTTCAATCGTAAAACCGAAACGTTTGAAATATTACTTCGCCGTCAAATCGGTCGGGCAGTTTTGGAACGAAAGCCGCGAAAGCTCGAATGTCGTTGAGTTTGAGCCGCCTCAAATAAAAGACCTTATTGACGAAATAATGCCGCCCGCCGCGCCGTTGCTTATCAAAGAGAAAACGGGCTACAAACTTTTTCTTTTGTCGGGGAGAAAAGAAGAGATAAAAGTAACCGCGACGGCGGACGGGAAAAGTTCGATTATTCTGATCAATATTCTTCTTCCCGGCGAAAATATTTTCACAATAAACGACGACCTGAGCGAATACGACGAAATAATTATTTCGCGCGCAAACTCGGGAGGCGTTTACCGGATGAAAATAAGATAAAAAAAAGAATCAAATGAATTTTAAACCAAATTATAAGCTTGATACAAGGGAAGAAAAACTAGTTTTTGTTCCGTGAGTTTTGAAAATTTACTTTCCTGAAAAACGTATCCCGCTTCAATATCTTCAAATGTTTTTAAAAAAATATGGAGACTTTTTAATTTACCCGCCGGACCGCTTTTAACTTCAATCGGCAATAGTTTTCCCTTTATGTTTATCAAATAATCAATTTCCGCCGAGCTGCTTTTACTGTTTCTCGACCAATAAAATATTTCCAAATCGCCTCTCGAAAGCAATTCTTGACCAACAAATTGTTCCGCAAGAGCGCCGTTGTAAATCGAAAGAAGTTTTTCTTTTCTGTATTCAAAATCAACGGGAAGCCCGCTTAAATTCTGCATCAATCCGATATCTAAAAAAAGCGCTTTGAATTTTTTCCGTGAATCGAAAGCGCCGAGCGGAACGCCAGCTTGCGAAACCGACGGTATTTTATATGCAATATTTGCCATACACAACAGATTGAATGCTTTTTTAATTGTGTGAGAAGAATATCCTTCCGCCAGTTTAGTATATTTAATTTGGCGTCCGGCATTCTTAGAAATTGAGAGAAGAACAGAATCCAAACAACCGGTATCGGTCATCTTTCCGTATTTTGGAAAATCGTTTCTGAAAGTAAAAATCAAATCGCGATGAACTTCGAAAGCGGCGCTCATTTTTCCGGTTTCGGCGAAATATTTCACCGCTTCGGGCATCCCGCCAATAAAAAAATATTTTTTTAATTCTGCAAGCAAAGTTTTGTGAACCAAATCAGAAAAATCTCTTTCGGTGGAAAGCAACTTTTCGGCGAGTAAATCTTTTCCGGTTGCAAAAAGAAACTCTATGAAGTTCATAGGAAACATGGTCAACGTTTGAAGGCGTCCGACAGGGAAAGATATTTCGGAAAGAGCAAATTCAATCAAAGAACCGGCGGCAATAACGCGCAATTCCGGCGTCTCTTCATAAAAATACCGCAGCGAAAGAAGCGCGCGCGGCGAAACCTGAATTTCGTCAAAGAAAAGCAAATCCGATTGAACGTTTATTTTTTTGTTTAATGCTATTTCCAAGTCCGAAATTATTCTAAACGGATCAAGATTTTTTTCAAAAATAGAATGCCATTCAGGATGTTTTTCCAAATCGACCGTGTGTATTTTTCCGGGGAAGCGTTTTTGTCCGAATTCCTTTATTGTGAAAGTTTTTCCCACCTGTCGCGCGCCGCGTAACAAAAGCGGTTTTCTGCGTAAATTGTCAGACCACTCAATTAATTTTTTTTCAATTAATCTTTTCATTTCATTTCCAATGTTTTGTTTGAGTCCAAAATAAGAAATGAAATTCAAAAACACAAGAAGGTAAAAATTGAATTATAATTCAAAAAAACAAGGGTGTTTATGCACGCCGAATTTAAAAATACAAGGTTAGTTGTTAATCCGTTATTACTATAAAAAGAATGGATGAATGCATGAACGGGTGATTGTTGAGAATAAAAATTAAACATATTCAATCAATCTGCTTGCGCAATCGAAAATTTTTATTTTAAATTTTCCGCCGAATAATACGCGAATATTACTGATAAGACGTTATTAAATCCGCGTCGTCCGCGTTCCAAAGACAATTAATTCACAGATAAAAAAGGGAGAATCGTTTATTCCCCCATTTCTCTTTTCTTTGTGATATATTCTAAAGCGCTAAGCGCGGATATCGTTCCGTCGGAAACGGCGGTTGTTATTTGTCTGTATCTTTTGGCGACGTTGTCTCCCGCGGCGAACACGCCGGGAAGGTTCGTGGCAAGCGTATCTTTATCTACGATAATTTCATTCCGCTCGTTTAATTCCAATACGCCTTTGAACGCTTCCGTGTTGGGAACGTAACCAATCAAAACGAACACGCCGTCAATTTCCATTTCAGTAATTTCATGCGTACGCTGATGTTCTATTTTTACCCTTCGAAGTTTTTCGTCGCCGGAAAACTCTATTATTTCCGATTCCATTATGTAATCGATTTTGTCGTTTGCTTTGGCGACGTCAACGTAATGTTTTAACGCTTGAAAATGGTCGAACTGATGGACGATTGTTACTTTGCTCGCGTATTTCGTGAGCGCGACCGCTTCTTCCAACGCCGAGTTTCCGCCGCCCGTTACAATTATGTTTTGGTCTTGGAAAAAGTCTCCGTCGCACGTGGCGCAATATGAAATGCCGCGTCCCTTGAATTCGTCTTCGCCGGGAACGTTGAGTTTGCGGGACCTTCCGCCGGTCGCCACAATTACCGCGTCCGCCGTGAAAGTTCCTTTCCGCTTTAGCTCAACTGTTTTTACGTCGCTTGTTAAATCGAGATTAACAATACTTGCGTTGGCAATAATTTTACAGCCGAACGAAAGGGCTTGACTTTTCATAATCGAAGCAAGCATGTAACCGCTTATGTTTTCAACGCCCGGGTAGTTTGCAATCGCGTGCGTGAGAACGATTTGTCCTCCGACGGTTCCTTCGTTAATAATCAGCGTTTTCAGCTTTGCGCGCGAAAGGTAAATTCCCGCCGAAAGTCCCGCCGGACCGCCTCCCAAAACGATTACGTCGAAATGATTTTCATTCATCGCTTTTCTCCGCGTTATTCTTTTCCGAATTGTTCGTCGAGAATTTCGGTGATTTGTTCATAGTTTTGGATGCTGCTTGTGGCTTTGACGACTTTTCCGTTTTTGTAATAGACGGTAAACGGAAGTCCCGCAAATCCTTGGCATTCGGGCAAATTACGGATTACGCGCGCGTCGGGAATGTCGAATTCCATATCGAAAAATTTAACGTTTTTGTATTCGTCGCGGAGTTCTTCCATAATTCCGTAAACGGGAACGCACATCGGTCCCATTCTTCCGCAGCAAATCATTACGTTTTCGTTTTCCCGCAAAATTTTGTTGTACTGTTCTTCGCTTTCAATGTGGTCAAGATTTGTAAATAACATTTTTCGCCTCAATTTATTTTTTAATGTAAAATTTTAGTTTAATTGTTTTTTAGCCGGCTATATCGAACATCATTTCGTAAGGGCGCGAAAGCTCTTCGGCAACGATGTTTAAATTCATATTTCGCGATTTGCGTAAAAACTCTCTTCCGTCGAGATAAAACAAAATTGTCGGCGCTGCAAAAATCTGCTTCTGCGCGGCAAGTTCTTTCGCCTGTTCGCAATCAACGTAAGCAAATTTCATTTCCGGAAATTCTTCGGCAAGCATTTCTTTTAATTTCGGTTTTAATACTTTGCACACGTTGCATTGCGGAGCGCTGAAATAGACTACCGCTCCGTTGTTTTCATTAATGAATCTCTCAAATTCTTCAACGGTAAAAATATCTTTCTGCGTCATTCTTTTATTCCGTAAAATGATTTTATATACAAGCTAATTTGATGCAGATTATTTTTAATGGTTTCAAAAGGAATGGAGCGTAATTCAGGTATGGTCAGTCGGCTTCTTTCTTCTTCCCTCTTAACCGCAATCCGCCTTCGGCGGTCGCAAAGATCGCAAAAATTCATCCTCCCATTCTCTTACATTCCAATAGATTCCTTCGCTTCGCTCGGAATGACGTCCCGTCTTTCGTTTCTACGTTTTACGTTAAATCGCAATTATCGCAGTTTCCGCACGGTTTTTCTCCGGGGAATCCGAAGTAATCGGAAATGTAAACGCGGCGGCATCTTTTTTCTTTGAAATAGTTTACGACGGCAAGTAATTTTTTGTTGTCGTCCATCATTTTTTCTTCGAGGCGTTTATCGTCCGCAAGCCGTTTGGGAATTGAAGATACGAGTTTCAGATTTCTTCGCTCTACGCCGCCTTCGGTAACTCCGTATCGGTCGAACATTGCGAGAACCGTTTCCAATCTGAAATCGTTTTTATCTTTGAACGAAAGCTCTTCGCGAAGATATTCGATCCCGAGAGAATTAACTTTTTCAAGATTTTGATTTAGAAGATTGTAAACCCGTTCGTAATAATCGGCGGAAGGGTTTGCCCATTTGATGAATTCCATTTGCGTGTAAAGATCGTTTTGATCATAAAGAAGAACGCAGAGCGAGGGTTTGCCGTCTCTACCTGCGCGTCCTATTTCCTGATAATACGCTTCAATGGAAGAAGGCATTTCCGCGTGAATAATAAATCGAATATCCGGCTTGTCGATTCCCATCCCGAAAGCGTTTGTGCCGAGCAGAAGTTTGTTTTCGCCCGTCATGAATTCCCGCTGAACCGCTCTCCTTTCTTTGGGCTGAAGTTTGCCGTGATAAACGAGATGTTCTTTTTTCTTTGAAAGAAGATAATCGGAAAACTTTTCGAGCGTTTTGATAAGCGCGAAATAAATTATTCCGCTTCCTTCGTATGAATCGGAAATTTCCAAAATGTGTTTGATTTTCTCCTCGTCGCCGTAAACGTCCCGCGCTTCAAGTCTGAGATTCGGACGCTCGATTCCCTGATGGAAAACGGCTATTTCGTTTTCATGCAAACTCAGCTTGTCAATTATATCCCGCTGCACGTCCTTTGTCGCCGTCGCGGTCAGCGCGATCGTAAGCGGGTTCCCGATCAGTTTGCGGAACTCTCCGATGCGCGAATAATCGGGACGGAAATCGTGTCCCCATTCCGAAATGCAATGCGCTTCGTCCACCGCGAGCAGAGAAATATCGGCTTTGTTGATTTTTTCAACGAATTCTTTTTTTCTGAAACGTTCCGGCGTTACGTAAAGGAGTTTTGTCTTTCCCGAAACAAAATCGTTCAAACGCTTTTCCCGCGCGGCTTTCTGAACGGTCGAATTAATAAACTCGGCGGGAATATTTTTTTTCTTCAGCGCGTCAACCTGATCTTGCATCAAAGCGATGAGCGGACTGATAACCAAAGTTCCGCCTTCAAAAACGAGCGCGGGAATTTGATAGCAAAGCGATTTCCCGCTTCCGGTGGGCGCCAAAACGAGCGAATGTTTTTTCTTTGTAATCAAATTATCGATTATTTTTTCTTGCAGTCCAAGAAAACTTTCGTAACCGAAATATGTTTTTAAAATTTCGCGCGGAGTCATATTCTAATCTTCAATAGCCGGAATAACGTATTCTTCGACAAAGGAATTAATGTCGAATTCTTCAAAATAATCTTTTGTGTTTGCGGTCGAAACGACAAGCAAATCCGCTTCGGGCAAAAGATAAGCGAACTGTCCTCCGTAGCCCCAAGCTATCGCCGCTTTGTAGCCGCTTATGTTTCGCAGCCACCAAAGATAGCCGTACGAATAAATTTCATCGACGGCGATTTGATTTGAAAGCGATTTTCCAACCCAGCTTTTGGGAATCAATTGTTTGCCGTTTAACGCGCCGTCATTTAAAATGAGAAGACCGAATTTCGCGAGTTCGCGGGCAGTCGCGTAAAAATTATAACCGCCGGAAAAAACTCCCTTCGGGTCGCGTCCCCAATGCTCGGCGTCTATTTTCAAATCTTCAAAAAGATAAATATTAGCGAACTCGCAAAGGGAAACGCCCGCGGCTCTTTGAATTGCGGCTGAAAGAACGTGCGTTAAACCGGTGCTGTAATTAAAAGCCGTTCCCGGCGTAAAGTTCAGCGATTGGTTCAAAATGGACGCCGCCCAATTACTGTCTTCTTCAATTTCATATTCGGTATAATCTTCCTCCCAATAAAGTCCGGCGGACATTGTAAGTAAATGTTTTATTCTGATATCCTCTTTTCGCGGGTCTTCGAGCGAAGTAAAATATTCCGGCAGAATGGAAGAGAGTTTTGTCTCTTCGCTTTCGATAAAACCTTTCTCAATCGCAATTCCCGTAAGCGCGCCGAGAATGCTTTTCGACGCCGAGTGAATGTTGTTTGAAGACTGCGCCGACGCGCCGTTAAAATATTTTTCTTTGATGATTTTACCGTTGCGGATAATAATCATGCTATATAACGAAGACGAGTTTTCGAGCGTTTTAAATCCGGCGGTTAAAATCGCATCGTTCATTCCTTCGTCCGCGGGAGTTGAGAAAACCCAATCGCCCGTATCGTCGCGGTAATCGAAATATGTCGGGTTATCTTCGTAAAATCCGGTTCCTCCGTCGGCGCGAATTCCAATTGAATCGCAATATGTTTTATAATCCGGCGGCGGGTCTTCGGGCGGAATCAGCGGCTGAGTTTCGCTGCATGCAAAGAATAATTGGGAAATGATTAAAGCTATAAAAAGAAAAATTACTTTTTTATAATTAAACTCATTCTCCATTTTCAATTGTCCATTATCCATTATTTTCGCTCATTTTAACAATTTCATCAAATTCTTTTTTCTCGACCGGCATAACCGAAAGTCGGTTTCCTTTTTGAACTAGACGCATTTTTTGCAGTTTTTTATTCTCTTTAATTTCGGCGAGCGTTACCGGTTTTTTGAACTTCTTTTTCAACTTTATGTCAACCATAAACCAGCGCGGTTTGTCGCCGTCGCCTTTCGAGTCGTAATGTTTGCTTTCCGGATCGAACGCGGTAAAATCGGGATATCCTTCTTTAACCGCTTCGCAAACGCCGACCACGCAAGGCGGTTCCGTGTTGCTGTGATAGAAAAGAACCGAATCTCCCTTTTTTATTTCGTCGCGCATAAAGTTGCGCGCTTGATAATTACGTACGCCGTCCCAATGAGTGGTTTTTTTCGGCTCTTTCGCCAAATCGTCAATCGAAAAGACGGACGGCTCGCTTTTCATCAGCCAATATTTCTTCGCCATTTTTTACCCTCGTAAAATGTTATTTCAAAAAAATAAATGTAATGAAAAGAGAAGAAAGTTTTTTTGCGCTGAGAGGAGAATAGAGCCATAATAAAATGTTTTTTATCTTTTTCGTTCCTTATTGTTTCCAATAGTTTTACTTTTTACTCTGAATTGCCGCAAAACGAAGAAACGCCCGATAAATTTATTCTTCTTATTTAATTTATAGTTGAAAAATGTTATTTTAGATTATCAAAGAAAGGGAGTTGAAATGAAAAGAAACATCATAATTCTTTCGGTAATTTTGTTTTTATTTTCGTCCTTCATTTCCGCGCAGGAAGAAAACTTTAAAACCGTAACGGTTGAAGGAAAAGACGGAATTGATCTTACTGCCGACGTTTATTCTATCGGTAATAAATCCGCGCCTACCGTTTTGCTTTTTCATCAATATAAATCGAGCCGCGGAGAATATCGAGAGATAGCGCCGATATTGAACGACATGGGGTTCAACGCCATTGCGTTCGACACGCGCGCAGGCGGAACGGATCCGTGGAGCAACGTAGAGAACGTTACGAGCAAAACTTATGCCGATGTTTTCCGTGATTATCTCGCCGTTTATCCCGAACTTGAAACGGCGCTTGATTACGCGCTTAAAGAAGGCTACGACGGTAAAATAATCGTTTGGGGTTCTTCCTTTTCGGCGAGTCTTGTTTTGAAATTAGCCGCCGAAAATCCCGACAAAATTTCGGGCGTCCTTGCGTTTTCTCCGGGCGAATATATGAAAGAGAATAAAGGAATTGTAAGTAAATGGGCGGGAGAAATCAAAGACATTCCCGTTTTTATTTCATGCGGCGCGCGGGAAAGCGATAACGTAAAACCGATCTATGAAAAAATAAAGGCGGAAGACAAAACGTTTTATCTTCCCGCAGTCGGGAATCACGGTTCGTCAATTTTAATGGACGATTCCAGAAATTGGAAAGAAGCGAAAGCGTTTCTGAAAAAGTTCCTCGCTCAGTAAGGCGTTCCGGCTTTCCGCGCTTCTTTCATAGCGTTTGCATACCATTCGAATTCGTCGAGAAAGCGAACGACCCGTTTATCGTACGCTTCGTCAAGGGCGTTCCCTTCGTCGTCGAAAGCGTTTTGCACTTGCGGAATCGGGAAAAGAGACGAAATACTCGGAGTTCCGATTTCGCAAAGATAAGCGCGCAAGTGCATTGCCGCCCGCACTCCTCCGAACGCGCCCGCGCTGTACGAAACAATGGCGGACGGCTTCCAATTATATTCGCCGAGATAGTGATCCATCAAATTTAACAATGCCGGCGGCGCGGTATGATTGTATTCGCCGCTTACAATAATGTATCCGTCCGCATCGACAATCATTTTAGCCGCTTCTTCAAAAGGTTCCGGCGCAGTTCCCTTTTCGTATTCTTTATACATTTTGTCGAGCAGCGGAAAGTTGTAAACTTTCGGATCGATAAAGCTGACGCTGTGATTCCGTTCTTTACATTTCCTTTCAAAAAATCTGGCCGCTTTAATTCCCTGACGATCCGTTCTAACGGAACCGTAAATAATTGCAATTGTTAACGACATTTTACTCTCCGGTTTTTAGGCAACTTTTGTTCATTATAAGCGTCTATATATTTTATAACGAAAGTTAAATATATAGTATTACAAGTTAAATCCTTCCCGATAAATGGAACATTCCGTTTTCGGAAAAACACCCCGACAAAAAGCATCGGGATAAATCGGGACAAGT
>JAADIR010000065.1 GCA_013151245.1 Chlorobiota bacterium | reverse complement strand
ATTTATCGGTCCCATAGTAGCGGGAATATTGAGAGCTATCAGCTGGGAATACGTTTTTTACGCTTCCGCCGGATGGGTTTTGGTAAATTTTATTTTTGTCGCTTTCTTTTTTAAAGAACCGGTAATTCAAACGGAAGATTTACAAAAACGCACTTTGAAAGACGTTTTCGGAGGAATGGTTGAAGTTTTAGGAAACGGAAGGTTTTTCCTATTCATCTTCGGACTGCTGCTGGTATTGGTGCTCGGCTCCAAGTTTACTTCCGACGGAACTTTCACTTGGAATCAAATCATTTTGTTTTCCGTTTTCTGGGGCGCGGCGAATATCGCTTATGATTTTGTTCTTAAAAGGAAAGAACAATCAAGTAAATCTTGGTTTACGCAACCAATGAAAATAGGCGATTGGAGGTTTTCTCTGTTTCTGCTTTTGATGTCGGGGTTTTGGACTTCTTTCAATCAAATTTATTACACATTGCCGCTTTACATCAGAGATTTCACCGACACTTCCGATCTTTTCAATTTATTCCAAACAATACTCAGTTCTATCGGATTAACCGGAGTCGCCAATTCCCTTAACGACGGAATGGTAACGGCGGGGCAAGTAAATCCCGAATATATCATAAATATTAATGCCGGTGCGATTATCCTTTTTCAAGTAGCGGTTTCTTGGCTGGTTACGCGCCTCAAACCCTTTACGACAATTTTTTGGGGAACGATAATAACCGTTCTAAGTATGACCGTCTTAATTTGGGGAACAACGGGATATATTGTCGCAGCCGGAATCATTGTCTTTTCGTTCGGCGAAATGATGGCTTCTCCAAAATCAAAAGAATACACCGGAAGAATTGCCCCGCCCGATAAAGTGGCTCTCTACATGGGATACTTTTACTGGTGCGTTGCGCTGGGAAATCTTTTCGGAGGAATTTTATCGGGACAGCTATACGGAGCTTTCGCGCGCGATATGCAGCGTCCCGATATAATGTGGGCTATCTTTGCGCTAATTGCATTGGGCACGGCGCTGCTGATTTTTTTATACGATAAAAAAGTAATAAAAAAACACGCCGCGCAAAAAGCATAGTAGTACAAGTTTCGCAGAACGCTTTTCGCAGAGCCCTATGGGCGCGTAAATCCTTCCCGATTAAAAACATCGGGACAAGTTGTTTTTTATACATACCGCTTGTAATTGCTTTTTTTTACACAGCGGTAAAGAAATTTTGAAGATTCATTTGAGAATGAATGATGGAATGAATAAGAAATTCAAACCGGACAAAACGAAATATCAATTGTTATACCGCAAATTCCAATTTTCCATTTTCCATTCTCCATTCTCCATTGCGGTTTACCGCGATATGTAAAAAAAAATTTAACGGGCTATGGAAGCGCTTACTTCCGCAGCCCCTTTTTTTTAAAATTTTCCAGCCGGCTTTCAACTTAATCGTAGTTTGAAACGCTTTCCGAAGCCTTTGAATAAGCCAATAATTAAATCAATAGCTTAATAATACGCCGCAATTAAAGATTTTAACTAACGATTTCAAACAATAAATAGGTTTTGCGAAGCCCCCTTTCCGCTCTTTTTTGTTCAAACATTTTTAAATTTGAAAAAATATAAATTTCGAACGAAACTTTTTTGATTTTATTTCATCCAATTCCACAAAAAAAATTAAGGAGTTTTCTTATGGAAAAAAAACAGCCGAAAGTGATAGTATTCAGCACCCCGACTTGCAGCTTCTGCAACGCGGCAAAAAGATATTTCAGAGAGAAACAAATTAGGTTCATCGATGTTGACGTTTCGCGCGACCAAAGAGCGGCGCGGGATATGCAGAGAAAAACCGGACAGACAGGCGTTCCCGTTATTTTAATAAACAACCGTCCGATTGTAGGATTTGACAAACCTAAAATCAACAGAGCGCTGGGAATAGCTTAAATGGGAACGATAAAAATTTAAATGAAAGGGCAATTCTATTCTCAAACTCGCGCCCTAGCCAAACGCTTGTTATCGAATTGCCCTACAGTAATAGTAGTAAATAGTTTTACAAATTGCATACCAATTTTAACCGCATAAGCGTCAGATTACAATCATCGTTCAAAAAATTGACGTTATCCGTTCTAAAAGAAACATTTTGCTTTCAGAAAATGAGAAAATGTTTTCAGCAAGAAATTTTCTCCAAAAGAAATTTTGTTTCAAAAAAAATATTTGTTTTAATTTGATTCACATTTCATTCGCTTTTTCATAATCCTTCTACAATTGATAATTTTTTTTGGGAAAAATATTTTAAGTTTTACTTTACTTTTAAAGTAAATTCATTTTTTTATTGAACTTTTTACATTATTCACTAACTTTGCCGTATAAATTTTATAACTGATATTTTTACCTTAATTTAAATCATCACGTTTCATACGAGGGCAAATAAGTATGCAAAGAGAAAAGTGGGGTTCTAAAATCGGATTTATTCTCGCGGCTGCAGGCTCGGCAATCGGGCTCGGCAACATTTGGAAGTTTCCGTATATTGCCGGCGCCAACGGAGGCGCGGCTTTCGTTTTTCTTTACCTAATCAGCATTATTCTAATCGGCGTGCCGGTGCTTTTTGCCGAGATTCTAATAGGGCGGACGACAAACAGAAACCCGGTGGGCGCATTCAAAAAGCTTTCCAACGGTTCGCCGTTTTGGACGTCAATAGGAGGACTTGGAGTTCTTGCCGGATTTTTAATTCTTTCGTATTATGCGGTGGTTGCCGGCTGGGCTGTCGGTTATGTCGTCGAAGCGGCGAGAGGCGTTTTCTATGATTTTCCCACTCCCGACGCGGCGGGACGTCATTTTAACGCTTTAATTGGAAATGTTTATTGGATAGTCGGTTATTTCGCTCTCTTTATGGCAATAACTATGGCTTTTGTTTTGTTCGGAGTTCAGAAAGGAATTGAAAAGGGCAGTAAAATTATGATGCCCATCCTCTTCATTCTTCTGATTGTTTTAGTTGTGCGGGGTTTAACCCTGGACGGAGCTTCGGAAGGGATGCGTTTTCTGTGGAATCCGGATTGGAGTAAAGTTACCGGTCAAACAATCTTACTCGCTTTGGGGCAAGCTTTCTTCACGCTCAGTCTCGGGATGGGCGCGATGCTTACATACGGCAGCTATATGTCAAAAAAAGATAATATTCCGATTTCAGGATTAGAGATTGTTGCATTAGATACGGCGATTGCCATTCTCGCCGGAATTGCAATTTTTACGGCGGTGTTTGCAACCGGACAAAGCCCCAACGCCGGTCCGGGGTTGATTTTTCACACGCTCCCCGTTGTGTTTACAAAAATGCCCGGAGGCTATATTTTCTCCATTCTATTTTTTATCCTTCTGACAATCGCCGCGGTAACGTCGGCAATTTCACTGCTCGAAGTAATCACGGCTTATTTTGTTGACGAAAAAGGATGGCATAGGAAAAAAGCGGTAATGATTTTCGGAGGAATTACATTTTTACTCGGGCTTCCGAGCGCCTTATCGTATAACGTGATGGCGGATTTTAGAATTTTCGGATTGAACTTTTTTGATTTTATCGATTTTATCTCGGCAAATATTCTTCTTCCGGTAGGCGGATTATTTATCTCAATTTTCGTCGCTTATTTTTGGGGATTTGATAAAGCGATTCCTAATCTTAAACAGGGAGCGGAAAATTTGTTCGATAAAAATCATTGGCTGGAAAGTTACTGGAAAGTATTTTTGAAATTCTTTGCGCCGGTTTTGATTTTAATCGTATTGCTGAGTTCAATAGGAATAATTTAACTTTTAATTTAAACAAACGGAAAATATGGAAAACAGAACAAAGTACGGAATCATTTCATTTGCAATTATTTTTATCGTTTTAATAGTAGGCGGAATTTCATTTTACGAAGCCGTTTGGTCCTTCCCCGGAAATTTTGATATAATCCGTAATATCCCTTCGGAAGATTTACCGCTCGGAATTATTCCTTTGATGATTGTTGCGCTTGTCGGCACGGGCGTTTTTATAACAATAAAACTCGGTCTTCCGCAGATTAAGTATTTGTGGCACGGATTGAAAGTTGTTTCAGGAAAGTATGACGACCCAAACGATAAAGGAGACCTCAGTCATTTCAAAGCTTTATCAACCGCCCTTTCGGCGACCGTGGGAATCGGAAATATTGCCGGCGTTGCAACGGCTATTTATTACGGCGGTCCCGGCGCCTTGTTTTGGATGTGGGTTACGGCATTTTTCGGAACGTCGTTAAAGTTTGCCGAAAGTACGCTTTCACTAAAATACCGCGAGTACGATTCCGAAGGAAACACAGCCGGCGGTCCGATGTACACAATTGAAAAAGGACTCGGGAAAAACTGGCGATGGATGGCGGTGGCTTTTGCAAGTTTCGCAATCATCTGTTCTTTTGCAACGGGCAACGCTATTCAAGCGTTTACGGTTTCCGACCAAATTTATTCCGAATTTGCGCAAGTTATAGGGACGGAGGCGTTTTTAACGCATAAAATAAATCTCCTCTCCGGTTTCGCCGTTTCGCCGCTTCAGTTCATCAACGGAATTGTTTTGGTTCTAATCGTAGGAGCGGTAATTATCGGCGGAATAAAAAGGATTGGGAACGTTACCGGATTTTTAACCCCGTTTATGGCGGCTTTTTATTTTATTGCGGCGTCGTCGATTTTAATTGCCTTCAGTTCCGAATTGGGAAAAAGTTTTTATTTAATTTTTGATTACGCCTTCAACCCTCCGGCGCAAATTGCCGGAGTAAGCGGCGGCGCTTTTCTTGTATTTATGAATTCGATGCTGTGGGGAATTAAGCGCGGTCTCTATTCCAACGAAGCCGGACAAGGAAGCGCGCCGATAGCTCACTCGACTGCAAAAACGAAATTCCCCGTTCGCGAAGGCGTTGTCGCAATGCTCGGTCCCTACATCGACACAATCATTATCTGCTCTCTTACCGGCTTGGCAATTCTTACAACCGGCGCATGGCGTCATACTCAATTTTACGTTGAAAGAATCGATCCGAACTTTGCGGGACAATTGATGAACAGCAGCGTATTAACCGCTTACGCTTTCAAAGTGGGGTTAGCCTGGCTTTTCCCCTACGGAGATAAAATAATCACAATCACGGTTGCGTTGTTCGCAATTTCAACGGCAATCAGTTGGTCTTTTTACGGCGACCGATCGACGGAATATCTTTTCGGCGTAAAAGCTATTCCCTATTACAGATGGATTTTTCTCTTTTTCGTTTTCTTCGGAGCCATCGCAGAACTTGAAGCCGTTTGGGGCTTCGGCGACGCGGCATTGGGTTTTATGACTTTCCCGAATCTCATTGCGATCGTTCTTCTTTCGGGAGAATTGAAAAAAATGACGAAAAAATATTTTTCGGTTAAACACCCTACTTACGAAGAAATACTTGCAGAGAGAGAAGAAGATAAATAACAACTTGGTTTATTTTATTCATCCGGTTTCTAAAATAAATTGTTTTTTAATCAGTAGTCGGCTTGTAGAAAATTAAAAGATAAATATAGTATTGCAAGTTTCGCAGAACGCAGCTCTCAGAGCTCCGTGGACGCGTAAATCCTTCCCGACATTCGCAGTTCACAGAATTCTGTGAAGATGCTGCGCAAAAAACATCGGGATTTATTGCCTGCCGCGCGTATTGTTTTTTATTACACAGCGGAAAAGAAATATTGAAAATTAATTTGAAAATGAATGAATGAGAAATTCCATCAGTCAAACCGAAATATTAATTGCTACGCTCAAAATTCCAATTTTCCATTGTCAATTATCAATTGCGGTTTACCCCGATATGTACAAAAAGGGAAATTGATCTATTTTATTTCAAAAAAAGTAAATGGTTTTTGTAAATTGTTATATGTTTTTCATTTTATAAAAACTTGATGACAGAAAAAGTTAAATATTGGGTCGATTTATCCGACTATGATTTTGATACCGCTTTAGCGATGTTAAATAGCGAGCGTTATTTATATGTAGGTTTTATGTGTCATCAAACCGTAGAAAAAATATTCAAAGCTTACTTTGTTTTTTTACGAAACGAGAATCCGCCGTTTTCACACAGCTTATCTTATATTGCAAAAAATGGCGGCTTTTATAAAGAGCTGAATGAAAATCTAAGAGATTTTATTGATCAAATTGAACCGCTTAACATTGAAGCGAGATACCCTACTTATAAAAATAAATTACTAAAAAGTTTGAACAAGGACAAATGCGCCGAACTAATTAAAAATACTAAAGTATTGAGAGAATGGATAAAAAAGAAGTTATAGATAAAATACGTAAATACAAATCACTGTTAAATAAAAAATTCGATGTTAAAAAGGTCTTTTTATTTGGTTCTTATGCTCGCGGTACAAATAGGGAAGATAGCGATATTGACGTAGCCATAGTTGTTGAAAAATTTGACGGCGATTACTTTGAAACAATTCCATTGTTGTGGAAATTAAGAAGAGAAATAGACGATCGTATTGAACCGGTTCTTATTGAAAAAAGAAATGATAAAAGCGGCTTTTTAAAAGAAATAGAGAAATATGGAATTGAAATAAACTAGCTTAATAACTCACGTTACGCGAATCGTAATCAACCGTCATTGCGAGGAGGAAGTCCGGTTGCCGCCGGACAACGACGCGGCAATCTATTAAACAACTGCACAATAATGAAATTGTAACGATTGCGGCAGATTGCCGCGTCGTCCCGATGAATCGGGTCTCCTCGCAATGACACATTATTTTGTTGTTTTTGACACATATTAAAATACTGCGTAACGTGAGTTAATAATAAAATTATTTCCATAAAAATAATTCGCTTCATTTTGATTCCCCGATATAAATTCCTCGAGGCGCCGTTAAATCGGCTGCAAAACAGATTTCAGAAATAAGATAATTCTTTATAAGTTTGCGCATGTTTTAAAACAAGTTAAGGTGTATTATGAACTATAATAAAATAAAAGGAAGAATCGGGATTTTAACCGGCGGCGGCGACGTGCCCGGCTTGAATCCCGCAATTCGCGCAATTACAATCAGAGCGCTCAGAGAAGGCTACGAAGTTATCGGCATCAAACGCGGGTGGGGCGGACTTATCGATTTTGTAAGAGAAAAGGATTATGACAACTCGAATAACTGCATTCATCTTACCGAAGAAATTGTCAACAGAATCGGACGTTCGGGCGGAACGTTTCTCCATTCTTCAAGAACGCGTCCTAGTTCGGTGCCGAACAATGTGGTTCCGAAACATCTTCGAGATAAATACAACGACGAATCAAACGATTTAACCGAAGAAGTTTTGAAAAATTTGGACTTTCTCGGAATTAATCATTTAATTCCCATCGGCGGCGACGACACGCTTAGCTACGGCGTTCATCTTCATAAACAAGGGATGCAGGTAGTCGCCATTCCCAAAACTATGGACAACGACGTTCCCGGCACCGACTATTGCATAGGCTTCAGCACGTGCGTAACGCGAACGATTGAAATGACGCACAGTTTAAGAACTTCCGCCGGTTCCCACGAAAGATTTCTCGTTATCGAAGTCTTCGGAAGATACGCCGGCTTCTCCGCGCTCCTTCCCACGATGGCGGGAGCCGCGAACCGCTGTCTTATTCCCGAACATAAATTCGATATTGAGAGATTAACCGAATTATTAACCGCCGATAGAAAAACAAATCCCAGCAACTACTCCGTCGTATTAGTTTCCGAAGGCGCGATGTTCGCCGGAGAACAGATGATTTTTGAAAACCACGAAGTGGATATGTTCGGACACAAAAAACTCGGCGGCATCGGAGATTTGGTCTCCGCAAAATTGAAAGAGCTTTCGCCTAAATATAACAACGGAAGAAGAATTAACGTTATCAATCAGCGGCTCGGTTATCTTGTTCGCAGCGGAAACCCCGACGCTATCGATTCGATAGTCCCGATGGCTTACGGCAATCTCGCGCTCGATCTAATTCTCGAAGGTTCTTCGGGAAGATTAGTTACTTTGAAAAACGGTCGCTACAGCAACGAACATCTCGAAGTAATTACAAGCTACAAAAAAGTTGTTGACGTGAATAAGTATTACAATCTTGAAAGACTTCGTCCGTATTACAAAAGTTTTGAAACAAAACCGCTTTTCATTATGGCAAGCGATTAAGCATTCTTTTTATAATTGTAAAATGTTTAGCCGTTTTCTTTTTTTAGAAAACGGCTTTTTTATTTTTTTGCGCTCTGTAAAAAAACGTAAAGACGAAAACCGTAAAACGGATTTGCGCGCGCGGCTATTTTACATTGCATTGTTTTACTCGACGTTAATACGCTTGCAATCCGTGGAAATTATTCCGCCGCGGTAAATTATAAAAATCGGCATTCCTGCTTTTTTCAAAAAAAAATCAACGCTATTCAGGCATGGTCAATGGTCACGCTCTTCCCTCTACCTTCTTACCTCTACCTTCTTACCTCTTACGTTTTTTCGTCTTACGTTTTTCGTTTTCCCCTCTTACCTCTCTCCAATTACAACTTAACAAACAAAACTCTTTTAGCACATCAAGAAATTTTTTAAGTTAGTATTGTAAAAAATGATAAAATGGTCTCATTAACATATTTAAGGAGAAAAGTTATGGCACGTAAAAAAGTAGCTTTGATAGGCGGCGGACAAATAGGCGGCGTAATGGCTCAATTGTTTGCTTCGAGAGGATTGGCGGACGTTGTTTTATTTGATATCGTAGAAGGATTGCCGCAGGGCAAAACCCTTGATATCGCGGAGGCTTCGCGCATCGACAGATTTGATATGAAGCTGAAAGGAACAAACGAATACAAAGATATCGACAACGCGGATATCGTTATTATCACAGCCGGTCTTCCGCGCAAACCGGGAATGAGCAGAGAAGATTTGCTTACTACCAACGCCAAGATTATGACGAGCGTGGCAAACGGCGTTAAAGAACACGCGCCCAATTCGATTGTAATTATAGTTTCCAATCCTTTGGATACGATGGTTACGCTTTTCCAAAAAATTTCCGGTTTCCCAACCCAAAGAGTTATCGGGCAAGCGGGCGTTTTGGATTCATCGAGATTTTCTTCATTCATAGCTTGGGAACTCGGCGTTTCCGTGATGGACGTAAACGCGATGGTTCTCGGCGGTCACGGCGACACGATGGTGCCTCTCGTCCGCTACGCTAACGTTAACGGCGTTCCGATTATGGAATTGCTCGAAAGAAAATACAACGACAAAGCGAAAGCGCAGGAAGTTATGGACGCGATGGTTACAAGAACTAAGAAAGCCGGCGGCGAAGTTGTCGGATTGCTTAAAACCGGTTCGGCGTTCTATTCCCCCGCTTCGGCGGCGACGACAATGGCTACCGCAATTTTACTCGATCAAAGACGCGTTCTTCCGTGCAGCGTTTACTTAAACGGCGAATTCGGCGTTGAAGGTTATTTTGTCGGCGTTCCCGCCATCCTCGGCGAAAACGGAGTCGAAGGCGTTCTTGAACTTTCGTTAAACGATAAACGAAGAAGAACAAGCCGCGTTTGATAATTCCGTTAACGCGGTTAAAAATTCAGTGGCAAATTTGGAAAAACTCGGATTCTGATTTTTTGTTATTAGAATGTGTTAATTTATTTGCCCCGACCTTTGCGTCGGGGTTTTTATTTTACGGCAAAAAATAATACTACGGTTCTGTTGAGTGAGTTTTTCATCTTCTTAACATTATTATCTTCGCGTAGTCTTCCGCGTTTGCCGTGGTTTTTACGCTAAGCGATACGCTCCGGTGCGTTTTGTCGGTTAGCGTAAGCGTCAGCGTATCCCGTATCTTCGGCGTCGGTTCTGGCGATTATGGTTTCGGCCCGTTAGGAGAACAGCGGAAGAAAGGAACAATGATGAAAACGGAGAGAGTAATTATTTTCAGATATATCGAAGCGTGTTTTTTTATTTTATTTTATGCTTATTTAACGGACAACGCAAAATAATCATCCGCGCCAATCATAACAAATCCTTCCGCCGCGGCGGATCATAAAAATCCGCGTCCTATTTAACCGCAATCCGCCTTCGGCGGACACAAAGGTTTTCGCAAAGGGCGCAAAGTTTCATTTTCTCATTCTCCCGAAGCTGACAGATTCCTTCTCCCGATAAATCGGGATCGGAATGACA
>JAADIR010000235.1 GCA_013151245.1 Chlorobiota bacterium | reverse complement strand
AATTTCGGGTCTTTTACTTTAACCAATCGCAGGGGAAACTTTTCCGAGAATTCGCCCGATTCTGCAAGTAAAATCCAGCATACTTGCATAGCCGGAGTTCCCGAAGAAATTGCCGCAGCGTAAAAAAGATTTTCGTTTTTCGGAAGTTCGTCTGCAAAACTCTTTAACGCTTCGTAAATTTCGTTGTGATCTGTTACGTCTTTGAAGGAAAACTCATAGTCGGTAACTTTGGAAGCGAGTTTTCGTTTTTTTATTTCCCTTTTCAAAAATAGGACAACGTCGGAATATTCAATTTCTCCGATTGTTCCCTCGTTCCAAAGTAAAATTACTTCGTTGAATTGTTCATTATTTAACGCCGTTAAAATTGCGCCGTCCGGCTTGCTTAATAGTTTTCCCGCGTCGTTGGTTCCCACAAATGAAAGAAGAATTTTTTTCATAATCTTTCCCGATAATATTCTTAATATATTGAATAATGTAGTAGAAAGAAATTAAGAATTCTCAAATAGGGTTAAGCTATCCCCCAAATCTGATATAATGTAATAAACGTATAGCTCGCCGCACTCGCTTCATTCCTTCGCGATGACTGCTATTCATTAAAGAAAAAAAAAGCGATTCACAACCAATCCGCAGCTACGGAATCCATGATGCGTTGATACGTGTCTTTATTTGTTCTTACTATTTCCGGTTTGCGGGGAATTTCATCGTAAGCGGGAAGCGGATCGTAAAAAGTTTCGGGGAATTTTTTATTTAGTTTTTTCTCCCATTTTTCTTTCCATTCGGCGGGAAGTTTTTCGGGAACGGGAATGTCTTTTAAAATTAAATAAAGCAAAGCCCATATTCTCGGCGTAGCAGTTAGAGAATAACCTCCCCCGAAAGTGAAAAGCGCGCGCCCCTTGCAATGCTTATCGGCAAGAGTAATTACCTCGCGATAAATCTTTTCAAAATCTTGAGCGGTCAACAGCAAATCGGCGAGCGGATCTGAGAAATGCGGATCGGCGCCGGACTGAATAACAAGCGCGTCGGGACGGAACCACGAAAGGGCGGGAGCGACTACTTTTTTAACGGCTTCCAAATATGAATCTCCTTCCGTAAACGGTTCGAGCGGAACGTTGATTTTTAGCGAGCGTCCCATTCCCTGCCCAAGTTCGTAAACCCATCCGGAACCGGGGTAAAGGAACTCGCCCGATTCGTGAAGGGAAATTGTCATCACTTCGCCGTCGGAATAAAACATCTTCTGAACGCCGTCGCCGTGGTGAACGTCCAAATCGAGATAAGCCACGTGCCAGCCGGCGTTTGTCATTTCCTTTATCGCAACGGCTAAATCATTATAAATACAAAATCCCGAAGCCATAGAAGATTGCGCGTGATGCAGACCTCCGCCGAACTGAATTACTTTTTTCGCATCGCCGTTCAGCAGCGTCTTTGCGCCGAGCAAAGTTCCGCCTGCGTGATAGCGCGCGCCTTCAGCCATTCCTTTTACAATGGGATTGTCCTGCGTTCCGAAACCGTATTTTGAAAAACCGGCGACTTCTTTTCCCGCGCTCAAATCCTCGACGGCTTGAATATATTCCTTATCGTGAACGGCTTCCAATTCTTCGGGCGAAACCGCGGACGGTTCGGTAAATTCAAAATTTAATCCGAGCGAACGGATAAGATCAATTACCATTTCAACGCGGAGCGGACTGAAAGGATGTTCCGGACCCAAATTATAAAGATTATATTTTTCGCTATAAATTATTCTGCACATGATATATGGGGCGGCCAAAGAACTTCAAAATCGGAATTGCATACCGCCGAAGCGATAGGACGAATTTCCATTGTATTAACTCTTAAAACAAGGCGCATCCTCCCGTCTTTTTCGGGATACGAAAGAATCGAATGAATGTTCACTCCTCTTTCGGAAAGGAGTTGAGACAACCGCGCCAGCTCTCCAGGTTTATCCGAAAGCCGCACGTCCATTCTGCCGGACGGTCTGTCCATTCCCATTAAAATCAGCATCGCGTCAAGAATATCCATACCCGTTACGATGCCTACAAGTTCGCCGTTTTCCACAACAGGCAAGCACCCGATTTTTAATTCGCGCATCATTTGTGTGGCGGAGCCAATAGGGTCCGACGGATGAGCGGTTTGAACGGGCGCGCTCATAACATTTTCAACCGCGACTCCAGGGTCAAACGGATGCTCGGTTAATTTACTTGTGGCAAGACGAAGGTCTCTGTCCGTTACAACGCCGACTATCTTTTCGCCTTCAACGACGGGAAGATGACGAATTCCTTTTTCGTGCATTAATTGATAGGCGTCGCTTAAACTTGTTTCTTTCGGAATCGAAATCGGGTCGGGATGCATTACTTCGCGAATTAACATCTTCTGTTCTCCATTTTTATTTAGTAAGACGGACGCTGAGCCGCGCCGGCTTTTAAATATGCCTCGGGATTTGTAATATAGACTTCTTCGCCATCGACGTAAATTTCCAGTTTCAGCTCCCAAAGCCAAGGTATTTCTTCAATCATCTGCGATACTCTGCCGAGTATTTCTTTTATGCAGACTTTTCTTTCACAACGTAGTTCCTCAGCCGTTTCTTCAATATCGCTATCGGTTAGCGGCGTAATTCTGATTATTGTTTCGCCGGATGATTTATCAATTTTAATTAAAGGACCGAATAACGGATCCGGATTGACCGACAGATTAAGTTTCCTTTCAAAATTGGAAATATCGTCGCGAACTTCCAGCTTAAATTTTTCCAGAAGTTCTTTTGTTTGTTTTTCGTCAAGCTCAACGACTTCAATATTTGTTTTACCGGATAAAATATTTGCCGCCAATTTTCTTCCTTCGTCGGCTTGAACGTCGTCGAACCATTTTAGTTTTCCCGCGGAAAGATTTTTGAAAGCCGAATAGCGAGTGATTTTTCCCAAAGCTCTCGCGGCTCCTTCGGGGAACCTAAACGCGGGAAATATTCTTTCGCTATCTTCGTCCGCTAAAGTAACGGCGCCGGTTTTTCCCATCAAACACAACATCACGGGCTTCTTCTTGCCGGATGTTTTTTCCGCGTCCTCAACTCCTTTTTTAATCGCTTTCGAAATCGGTTCGGTTGAACATTCGCCGACGCATGCATAGCCGACTAAAAGAGAATCGACGTCTTCGCGCGATAAAAATTCCTTAACAGCAACTTCATAATTTTCAGCCGACGTAAACGCGCCCAGGTCTTTTAATCCGTTAGCGCTAAGGATCAACCCGTTCGATTCGCTGGAGTCCGCAAAAATCGTAGCCATTCCCGCCGAATTAGCTATTACCGCAACTTTATTTCCTTCGGGCAGCGGCTGGCTTGAAAGAACGAGAGCGACGTCAAAAAGTTCTTCCAACGTTTCCGCCAAAATCACCCCGGTTTGAACGAACAGCGCTTCCACTTTGCCTGCGTCGCCGGACGAGGTTCCGGCGGTCTTTGCTTCGGCGGTTTTTCTGCCGATTTTACTCCTTGCGCTTTTCACGCAAAGTATCGGTTTTTTGTAAGACATCCTTCGCGCAATTCGAGTGAATCTCCTCGGGTTGCCGAAAGTTTCTAAATATAGAATTACCATTTTGGTATTCGGGTCTTCTTCCCAATATTGAAGCAAGTCGTTCCCCGAAACGTCGGCTCTGTTTCCCGCAGAAACGAAAGTTGAAAAACGAATTCCAATTTCCGCCGCATAATTCAGAATCACCAGCCCTAACGCAGCCGAGTGGGAAAAGAACGCCGCGCCGCCCGGTTCCATAATCCGCTGAGCCAAAGAAGCGTTTAATTTCACGTCTGCGTTTGTATTCATTACGCCCAAACAGCTTGGTCCCACAAGCCGAACGCCGTTGGCTCGTACGAATTCTAGTAATTTTTCCTGTCTTATTTGTCCTTCTTCTCCCGCTTCTGCGAAACCGGCGGAAACGACAATCAATCCTTTCGCGCCCACTTTCACCGAATGTTCGGCGGCTTCGTAAACTTTTTCCGCCGGAACGGCAATAACCGCAAGGTCAATCTTTTCCGGAAGTTCGTCCAGCGAACTAAACGCTTTTACGCCGTTAACGGAATTCGCCTGCGGGTTAATCGGGTAAACCGTTCCCTTAAATCTTCCGTTTAAAATATTTCTGAATATCAAATGTCCAATTGATTTCTCGTCTCTCGAAGCGCCGACAACCGCAACCGACTGAGGGTGCAAAACCGGTTTTAACGAATTTGCCACCGAAAGTCTTTCGCGAAGATTTGCCCTTTTCCACAATCCCGCGGCGCCAGTTACCGGAAACTCGATATGCACGGTATCGGAATGCCAAACTTGATGACTTTCAAATCCGGAATTTTTGAAAACGTGAATCATCGATTGATTTTCCGGAAGCACTTCCGCTTCAAATTCAATGTAGCCGTTGGCGGCTGCAAGCCCCGCAAGACGCTCCAGCAAAAGCGTGCTGATTCCAAGCCCCTGATAATCATCCTCAATTAAAAACGATACTTCGGCGGTCCTTCCGTTTCCCGTTCCGTTGTAATTTCCAATTCCGACAACTTTCGTATCTTCGCCTTCGCCCGTAATTGCAACAAGGCATCCGTCGGTGCGGAAATCTCCGTCGCATAGCATATTTATCATTTCATCCGAGACGACGGAAACCGAAGCCATGAAACGCATTCGCAAACTTTCTTGTGAAATGCGGGTCATAAATTCTTTTACAAGTTTTTTGTCGTCGGGTCTAACTGCGCGGAAAAGCAACCCTTGACCGTTTTTAAGAATTACATATTCGCTATAGGTAGGACCTTCAGTGATTATTCGAAACATATTTCCTCTAATTGAAATTGTTACGCTTAAAACTTAACTGAATTCAAGGATAAAAAAAAGAGGTCCCTTTAAAAAAGAGACCTCCTAATAAAAAACGCTAACCTTTACGATTGTTTTCTGATCTCTTCAACAATTTGAGGATTAGCGAGAGTCGTTACGTCGCCGGGATCTTTTCCCGCTGCAATTGCGCCTAGAACCCTTCTCATGATTTTACCCGAGCGGGTTTTGGGCATATCGGGAACAATCCATACTTTACCCGGTTTTGCAATCGGACCAATTTCCGAGGCGAGCATATCGGTAACCTTTTGCGCCAAAGCTTCAGTGGCTTCGAAGCCCGGTTTCAGCGAAACGAATACGTGCGGTTTAACGCCTTTGATCGGGTCGGGAACCGGCACTACGGCGGCTTCGCCGACTTCGTCAACCATTAATGCCGCAGATTCAAGTTCCTTTGTGCCGAGACGGTGACCGGCAACATTAATAACGTCGTCAATTCTACCGAGTATTCTGAAATATCCGTCGGGAGCTTCAACTGCGCCGTCGCCCGCAAAGTAAGGCCAGTCGCGCCAATCTTTACTGTCCGGTTTTGTGTTATAGCGCTTGTAATATTGATCGACAAATCTTTCGTCGTCGCCCCAAATTGTAAGCATTCTTCCGGGCCAAGGATTTTTAATAACAATATTACCCGCTTTGTTGCTGCCTCTGGGCAGGGGTTTTCCATCGTCGTCGAGAATTTCAGGATAAATACCGGGGACGCCGGGACCCGCGCTGCCAGGTTTCATTTTGTGAATGGCGGGAAGCGTTGAGCAAAGGAATCCGCCTGTTTCAGTCTGCCACCAAGTGTCAACAATCACGGCTTCGTCTTTGCCGACGGTGTGATAATACCATCTCCAAACATTAGGTTCAATCGGTTCGCCCACTGTCGTCATGTGTTTGAAATGATAATCGTATTTTGCCGGTTCGTCCGAGCCTACTCTTCTGAGAGCGCGAATTGCAGTTGGAGACGTGTGGAAAATATTTACATTCAATTCCTGCGCGACTCTCCAAGGACGACCTGCGTCCGGATGAGTTGGAACTCCTTCAAAAATTACGGATGAAGCGCCGAGCGCCAGAGGTCCGTAAACGATATAGGAGTGACCGGTAATCCAACCGATATCAGCCATACACCAGTAAACGTCTTCGGGATGAATATCCTGGATATATTTTGAAGTTCCCGTAACATAAGCCATATATCCGCCAATCGAATGCTGCGCGCCTTTCGGTTTGCCCGTCGTTCCGGAAGTGTACATCAAGAACAAAGTATCGTTGGCGTCCAAACTAACCGGATCCACCTTGGCAAATTTGTAATCTTTTAATATATCGTTTACAAAAACGTCGCGTCCTTCAACCATCGGCGTTTCCGCCGAATATTTCCCGGGATATCGCTGCCAGATAAGAACCTTGTCAACTTCGAAACCTTCTTTTGCCGCTTGGTTGCAAGCTATATCGGCTTTTTCTTTGTGATCAATCAAAGTTCCGCCGCGATAATATGAATCCATTGTAATTAAGTATTTGCTCTTTGCGTCAACAATTCTGTCGGCGCACGCTTTTCCCGAGAAACCGGAAAATACTTGTGAATGAATAACGCCCAACCTAGCGCAGGCAAGCATCGTAATCGGAAGTTCGGGGACCATGGGCATATGAAGCGTAACCGTATCGCCCGCTTTCAAACCGCAATAATCTCTTAAAACCGCCGCAAATTCATTTACTTTATTGTAGAGTTCCTGATAAGTCATGTGAGTAATCGGTTCGTCTTCCGGTTCGGGAACAAAATGTAAAGCGGTTTTATTTTTATATTTAGCAAGATTTCTATCAACGCAATTGTAGCTTGCATTTAATTTACCGCCGACAAACCATTTAAAGAACGGCGGATTACTAGCGTCTAGCACCTGATCCCATTTTTTATCCCAATCGAGCATTTCGGCGTATTCTTCAAAACCATCGGGGAAATTATCTTCTCCCATTCTTTTAAGAATTTCATCATCCTTTAAATTAGCTTGCTCAATGAATTTAGGATTCGGATCGAAATATTCTTCTTCTTTCCAATGCACAGCAATCTGCGCTTCGGAAACCTCTTCGTTTTCATTAATGTTTTCGTCAGACATTGGTTTAACTCCTTATAACAATATTAAAACATTAGTTATTTAATTTTGTTTATTAGCATATCAACCAACGGGAAGAACAGTCTTTCCGTAAGTTTCGTTAATTACTTGGGCTAAAGCAAGATAGATTGCCGAGAAACCGCAGAACATTCCTTCCCAACCGGCAATAACGCCCACCGTTGCGCTTCCGGTAGCATCCTTAATGGCTAAAAGCCAAAATAGAATAAAAAGCGTAAAGAATACTACTTGTAGAGCTTTGTTATGCTTCAATGTGGCAACCCACAAACCAAATGTGAATAATCCCCACAAAAAGAGATAAGCAACCATAGCGCCTTCTTCAGGGCCAGCCCACCAGCCCCAGCTTTTCATTAGCAATAGAAAAACAAGCGTTTCCCAGAAAAGTCCGTAAGAAGTAAATGCTGTTGTTCCGAAGGTATTTCCTTTTTTCCATTCCATCCAGCCGGCAAATATTTGGGCAATTCCTCCATAAAACATTCCCATTGCCAAAATCATTGTGCCTAAACCGAATATACCTGCATTATGCAAGTTCAGCAATACAGTCGTCATCCCGAAACCCATTAAACCTAATGGAGCGGGATTAGCAGTAGTATCAACTATGCGTGTTTCTTCTGACATGTGTACCTCCTTTAATTAATGATTTGATATTTTAGCCCTCTGTTACAACTAAGTAACATGACGTCGAGTATTTGTTTTTACGGTATTGTTAAGGAAAGAAATGTTCCCTTTTGATAAAATCTGTGTGAAGATGGTTGTTGGGGTTGTGATAAGAATTCTGTCGTAGTGTATGGAGATAACCTCCCACAAAAAATGTTGCGAGAATTTTGGATAACTCCAGCGCTATACACATTCTTTGACTATGATACAAAGATTGTGACAATGATTTATCCCGTTTAGCGTAATATTAATTTATATTTTGTAACTCCTGTTACATTTAATTTCGCTAATAATCGGTACCGACAGAACTAGAAAAAACAAGTAAAAAAAAATCAAAATTTTTGTTTTATATTAGCAAAAAATCTATCCTTTGTCAAATAATTTTTATAATTAATAAAATGTTTTTTTATTTTTATTTTATTAAAACATCTTTCATCTAAAGCTTCTTTACGGTAAATATTACTTAAAAGTTTTGTTATTGGTTTAATTTTGAGGATTTTTTAGAATATTTTCCGTTTACCTTTCATTTCTAAAGACATTAAAGATGAAAATGACAATGAAGATTTCCCATTTTTAAGAATTGAAAACCTCCTTTTTCTCATAGACAATAATTTGATTTTAGTTTTTATCTATTTTTCCCGCTCTTTCGCACATCAAAGAATGGCAAGATAGTTGATACTATCTACTATCAACTATTATGAGATTGAATAATGCCAGATAATCCGAATAATCCAAAATATACGATCAGCAGCGCGGCAAATTTATTGCAAATTTCCGTTCACACTATGAGGATGTATGAAAGAGAAGGTTTGATTTTACCTCACAAAAAGGAAAGCGGTCAACGTTTATATTCCGATATGGACATTGAAAGGATAAAATGTATCCGTCATACAATAAACGAAGATAAAATTAATATTGAAGGAATAAGAAGAATATTAGCTTTAATACCTTGCTGGGCTATTGTCCACTGCAGCATTTCCGATAGGGAAAGATGCGTTGCATTCGGCTCGCTTAATAAACCGTGCTGGATGATTAATCATAAAAATAATTTCTGCGAAGGAAGAGAATGCAGGGAGTGCGAAGTTTATCAAAGCTTTGGAACCTGCGAATCAATAAAAAACAAATTAAAAGCATTATTACCATAAAGAGAAGGGAAAAGATGAAAAAACTTTTGATACTTGGCGCCGGAACAGCCGGCACAATGATGTTAAATAAGTTCGCTAACGAACTTGATAAAAACGAATGGAGTATTACGATTGTTGACGAATACGAAATTCACTATTACCAACCGGGTTTTCTGTTTATCCCATTCGGGATTTATAATAAGAAAGACGTTATTAAACCGAAGCGGGATTTTTTCCCGACCGGCGTTGAAGTTATAATTTCCGGAATCGAAAAAATCGAACCTAAAGAAAACAGAGTCTTGTTGAAAAATAATCAAGTGCTAACTTATGATTATTTAATAATTGCAACCGGAACAAAAATTCACCCCGAAGAAACCGAGGGAATGACGAATGAACTTTGGCACAAAAACATCTTTGATTTTTACACAATTGAAGGAGCCGTCGCTCTCGCCGATTTTTTCAGACATTGGAAAGGCGGAAAACTCGTCCTAAATATTACCGAAATGCCAATAAAATGCCCGGTTGCTCCGCTTGAATTCGTATTCTTAGCCGACTGGTATTTTACCGAACATGGAATTCGCGATAAGGTTGACATTCAATTTGTTACTCCGCTTCCCGGAGCTTTTACTAAACCGAAAGCTTCTTCAATTTTAGGCGACTTTTTAACGAAAAAAAATATTAACCTTACTCCCGATTTCAGCATTGCCAGGGTTGATAACGAAAATAAGAAAATCGTTTCATGGGATGAAACCGAAATTGAGTTTGACGTTCTTGTTTCAATCCCGACAAACATGGGAGACGAATACGTAAAACGAAGCGGTATGGGCGACGAACTTAATTTCATCCCTACTGATAAAGAAACTTTAATGGTGGAAGGTTACAACAATATATTTGCGATTGGCGACTGCACAAACCTTCCAAGTTCAAAAGCCGGCTCCGTAGCTCACTTTGAGTCCGACATTCTTTTCGAAAATTTTATGGACGTTATTGAGGGAAGAGAGCCTCGCGCAAAATTTGACGGACACGCAAATTGTTATATTGAAAGCGGATTCGGGAAAGGAATTCTTATTGATTTTAATTACACTACGGAACCTTTACCCGGAAAATTCCCTTTGCCTGGCGTTGGTCCGTTTTCATTGCTTGAAGAAACTAAAATGAACCATTACGGAAAAGTTATGTTCAGATGGATGTACTGGAACCTACTACTTAAAGGGAAAGAGCTTCCAATAGAATCGAATATGTCAATGGCCGGTAAGAGGTTATAATATGGAAGAAAATAATATGCAACAACAGATAAACGAAATAAACCGAAAGCTGGATGTTATTCTCGGAGAAATCGATCTTCAAAGAAGGCATCGCCAAGAGATGGACGACCTGAAAGACGATCTGATGCGGGTCAGCAGAGACGTATATTCAACCGTTGTGGAAGAGTTGGATGAAATTTCCGAACATATTCAAACCGGCGACGTGCTTCATCTGGGGAAAAAGCTTCTTAGAAACGTCAAGAATATCAACGCTATGTTCGACCAACTTGAAAGCATGACCGATCTCTTTAAAGACGTCGCTCCAATTTCCCGTGAAATAATTATCGACTTCATGAATAAGTTGGACGAATTCGACCGCAAAGGTTATTTCGACTTCATGCGGGAAATGAACAGAGCGGCGGATAACGTTGTGGAATCATTCTCCGTTGATGATGTTAGAGCTTTAGCCGACAACATCGTAACAATTCTGAACACAGTGAAGAATCTCACTCAACCGGATATGCTGCAAGCAATAGACAACGCGCTAACGGTTTATAAGAAACTAGACTTTGAAGTGGACGAGAAGATTTCTTACGTCAGACTTTTCAAAACAATGAACACGCCGGAAATGAGAAGAGGATTGGCTTTCGGAATACGCTTCTTGAAGAGCTTGGTTGAACGTCCGGGAAATATTAACGGCGCTGACGCAAATGATATAAATAATAACAAACAAAAATTAATTAAATAGAGGTGAATCATGAGTACCATCGAAATAGCGGGAAAAACAATCGAATTAGACGCCGACGGCAACTTGGCAAATGCCGCAGACTGGAGCGAAGACCTGGCGCGCGAACTTGCGAAGATTGAAGGGATCGAAGAATTAACGGACCGTCACTGGCAAGTAATTAATTATATGAGAAAAGTTTATGAAGAAGACGGCGGCGCGCCTTCAATAAGAAAATTAACGAAAGAAAGCGGCGTTGAAACAAAAGAATTATATTCCTTGTTTCCAAAAGGTCCGGCAAAAAAATCGGCAAGAATCGCGGGTCTGCCCAAACCAAAGGGATGTATCTAATTTGCGCTATTCATCAGCCGTTCTCATTTTTGCGAGGACGGCTGAGTTTGAAAATGATTTTTATTCAACAATAAAAAAACAGGAGAATTAAAAATGGCGGAACCGATAGAAAAAGTATCAATCGTGGTTTCACATGGCTCGTTAGAAGGAGTTTATCCCGGTTTAATAATGGCAAACGGCGCGCGTATGGAAGGCATTGAAGCGACTTTGTTTTTTACCTTCTTCGGCTTGGATGCAATAATTGACAAAAGAATGGACAATTTAAGCGTGGCAACCGTTGGGAATTCAGCTATGAGAATGCCGGGCGGAATGAAGATGCCGACTTGGCTCGGCGCAATTCCGGGCATGGAAGCTTTTGCCACTTATATGATGAAAAAAGAGATGGAGAAGATCGATATTCCTCCGGTTCGGGAATTTTTAGAAATGATACACGACGCCGGCGGCGATATTTACGCATGTAAAGCCACGGTAGATATGTTTCACTTATCGGAAAAAGATTTCTGCGAACAGATGGATGAAATTATTACCGTAGGCGAATTTTATGAGAAATCGGCGGGCGCAGAAATAATTTTTACATAATCGATTTGTGCGGCAGACAAAACTTCTACGCCGGCGCAAGCTCTATTCATGAGACGTCTTCGGGCGTCTCATTTTATTGGGAATAAAAAATATTCTCCCTTTTATTCTTTTCGTTAAATGGAAATTTTCTTTTTTACGATATTCAAATCTTTTACGAAGATGTAAGAAACTCTTTTTTTTTCTTTATTTTAGCAAGTAAATAAAAATTAAAGAGTGGATTAATGAAGAAAGTAAATAGAATTTTTCTGACTGCAATTTTTATAACGTTGCTTTTATGCGGAAACCTATTGCCGCAAGACAACTCATACGTAAAAGACAATTACAAAAAATCGGAATTCCGCATTCCTATGCGCGACGGCGTTAAACTCTTTGTTTCCGTATATTCGCCGAAGAATGACTCCGTAAAATATCCTATTCTTTTGTGGAGAACTCCCTACTCTTGCAATCCTTACGGCGCGGATAAATACAGACGGCTGCCGAAAGAACTTGCCGAAGAGGGTTTCATTTTTGTTTATGAAGACGTGCGCGGAAAGTTTATGTCCGAAGGAGAATACGTAAACATGCGCCCTTACATTCCCGGCAAAACCGGCAAACAGATTGACGAATCTTCCGACGCTTACGATACAATCGATTGGCTCGTAAATAATATTCCGAATAACAACGGAAAAGTAGGAATGTTCGGCATTTCATATCCCGGATTTTACGCGGCGATGGGCGCAATTGACGCGCATCCGGCTCTCGCCGCCGTTTCGCCGCAAGCTCCTATCGCCGATTGGTTCATAGACGACGACATGCACCATCACGGAGCGTTTTCGCTTCTGATGTCTTTCGATTTTTTCTCGGTATTCGGGCAGCCGCACGATTCTTTAACTACTTCATGGCCTAAAAGATTTGAATTTGAAACGAAGGAAGCTTATCAATTTTTCCTTGAACTTGGATCGCTGAAAAACGTAAATGAAAAATATTTCCATCACAAGATTCCGTTTTGGGACGAGATGTCTTCCCATCCGGATTATGATAAATTCTGGAAGATTAGAAATACGCTCCCCCATTTCCGGAACATTAAACCCGCGGTCTTAACCGTCGGCGGTTGGTACGACAGCGAAGACTTGTACGGCGCGCTTCATACTTACGCTTCGATTGAAGATAAGAACCCGGACGCCGTAAATATGATCGTAATGGGACCCTGGGCGCACGGCGGCTGGGCTCGCACATCCGGCGCTTCGCTCGGCGATATCGAATTCGGAAGCGAAACGGGAAAAACTTTTCGCGAAAATATCCAGCTTCCGTTCTTTAAATATTTCTTAAAAAACGAAGGCGAGACGCATCTTCCCGAAGCTAAGATGTTCAACACGGGAATAAACGAATGGCGTTCGTTCGATGAATGGCCGCCGGAGGGAAAAGAGAAAAAATTGTTCATCGGTAAAAATCACGAACTTGGTTTCGATGAACCGGTTTCAACTTCCGCCGAACTTTACGATGAATTTATAAGCGATCCTAAAAATCCCGTCCCTTACACTTCCGTTAAAAAAAACGCCTTGGGATTTTATCCTAAGAGCTATATGACGGAAGACCAAAGATTTGTGTCGGATAGAAAAGACGTTTTGGTTTACTCAACTAAACCGTTGGAGGAAAACATTACCGTCGCCGGCGGCATAGACGCCGATTTGTTTGTATCCACTACGGGAACCGACGCAGATTGGGTTGTAAAAGTAATTGATGTTTTTCCCGACGGCGGAAACGCCGACGAAAAAATGAACGGTTATCAGATGCTTGTACGAGGCGACATTATGCGCGGTAAATACCGCAACAACTATTCGGAACCCGAACAGTTTTGCAGCGGCGAACCGACCGAAGTTGAATTTCCGCTTCAAGATATTCTTCACACTTTCAAAAAAGGACATAAAATAATGATTCAAATTCAAAGCAGTTGGTTTCCTTTTTTTGATATGAATCCGCAGATTGTTACCGATATTTACAATGCGAAAGAAATCGATTTTCAGAAGGCGACGCACAAAGTTTATTTTTCGAAAGAATATCCGTCGTCGATAAAAGTAAATATTTTAGAATGAATTAATTGAGGCAAAAATGAACGCAATCATTTCAAAAAACGATCTGGAAAAATGGGCTGAATATTTAGTAGATTATTCGCTCGGCGGCGTCCGTTCCGACGACGTTATAATGATCAAAGGAGAAAAAATCGCTTGGCCTTTAATCTCCGTCATTCAAGATAAAATTTTCAGAGACGGCGGAATAGCCGACGTAAACATTATAGCGCCGGATAACGACCGCGGGAAAATTTGGGGCGCGTCCATCGCCAAATACGGAACGATTGAACAGATTAACAAAGTTCCCAAGTGGCATATCGAACGCTACAATGCGATGACAAAATATATCGAAATTCTCGGCGCGGAAGACCCCGAACTTTTTACCGGCGTTAGAGAAGATTTGGCGCAGGAAGTAATGAAAGTTGACAGTCCGGTAAAAAACATTCGTCTTTCCAAACCGTGGGCGCTCACGCTCTTTCCCACAAAGGGTTTTGCCGATTTGGAAGGAATGACTTTGGAAGAATACACGGAAGTGATTGTAAAAGCGTCCACCGTTGACCCGCGCTATCTCGAAGAAGTTGAAGAAGATATTTATCAGTTGATGAATAAAAGTTCAAAAATAAAAATCGAAACGGAACATCCGAAAACCGGAAAAAGCCTTAAATTGGAAATGGCGATTAGCGACAGATTCATAGTTAAATGCACCGGCAAACGTAATTTCCCCGACGGCGAAGTTTTTACAAGCCCAAACGCCAATTCCGTTGAAGGAGAAATTTATGTCGATCTTCCGGTGTTCCAAGGCGGAACGACGATACAAGGAATCTATCTCCGCTTTGAAGGCGGCGTAATTAAAGAATATACCGCGGAAAAAGGATTTGAAGCGCTTCAAAAAATTATTGAAACCGACGAAGGTTCTCACAGACTCGGAGAAGTCGCGCTCGGAATGAACAGCGGAATCGACAAAGTTTTAATGCACCCGCTGTTTGTTGAAAAATTGGGCGGAACGCTTCACATTGCAATTGGAGCGAGTTATCCCGAATGTTTCGTGGGAGAAGAAGACGCGTCGCCCGAAATGACAAACGCTTATTTGATTAACGGCGTAATGAACGATTCGGCGCAGCACGTTGATATCGTTACCGATTTCAAGCCGGGCGGAAGCGGACGAGCGGTTTATCTTGACGACGTGAAACTCGAAATCAAAGATAACATTTGGGTCGTCCCGAAATAAATATGAATAACGGCGAGCGAATTATTTGTTATGATAAAGGAATTATAATCAAATGAAAATAGACGTTGATTCCGAAATTGGAAAACTGAACGGCGTTATTCTTCATTCGCCGGGAAAGGAAGTGGAGAACATGACGCCGCGCAACGCCGAACGCGCTTTGTACAGCGATATCTTGAGCTTGACCGTTGCGGCGGAAGAATATAGTCAATTCAAAAACGTGTTGAAGAAGTTAACGCGGACTTTTGAAACAAAGGATTTGCTGACCGAAGTTTTATCCGTTGAAAAAGCGAAAAAGGAACTTCTCAAAGAGATTTGCGAAAACGAAGGAGTGAAAAATCTCAACTCGGAATTTGCCGAAACTCCCGCCGAACAAATCGCCAACTATTTGATTGAAGGTCTTCCGCTGAAAATAGATACGCTTACAAAATATTTGAGCGGCGAGAAATATTCCCTTCAGCCGCTTCATAATTTCTTCTTTATGCGGGACGCTTCCGTTGCGATAAAAGATCAAATATTAATTTCAAAAATGAAAAGTTTCGTCCGCCAGCGCGAAGCGATAATCATGGATAAAATATTTAGATACCATCCGTCTTTTATGAACGACACTGTCCGGGCTACGCGGGAAACGGAAAACTATTCCAACATAAGTTTTGAAGGGGGCGATATTCTCGTGGTCCGCGACGACGTTATTTTAATAGGCAACGGCGTAAGAACTTCCACGCAGGGAATAGATTTTTTCGTCGATCAAATTAAAGAACAGAAAATCAAGAAGCATTTAATTATTCAGCAGCTGCCCCATGCGCCCGAATCGTTTATTCATCTCGATATGGTTTTCACAATGCTGAACTACGACGAATGTATGATTTACGAACCGGCGATATTGAATCAACACGATTTTGAGACGGTGCATATCACAATTGACAACGGAAAAGTAATTTCGATCAGCGAAGAAATAAACATAATCAAAGCGCTCGGCGGGCTAGGCATTTCACTGAATCCGCTCCGCTGCGGCGGCAGCGACGAATGGAGCCAAGAGCGCGAACAATGGCACAGCGGCGCCAATTTCTTTGCGGTCGCTCCCGGTAAGGTTTTAAGCTACAACAGAAATCTCCGCACGCTTGAAGAAATGAACAAAAACGGTTACGAGATACTTCATGCCGAAGACTTTCTCGATGGAAAAGCCAATCCCGAGAATTACGAAAAAGTCGTTATTACCGTTGAGGGCGCGGAACTTGCGCGCGGCGGAGGAGGATGCAGATGCATGACTATGCCAATAAACAGAGATAAAGTTGATTTTTAATAATAACAAATACGAAAAAATAATCGTAAAAACTTTTCACGGACTCGAAGAAACGCTTGCCCGCGAAATTGAGGAACTTGGCGGAAAAGAGGTTCGAACCGAAATCAGAATGGTTTCGTTCCGCGGAAACAAAGAACTGATGTATAAAGCGAACCTCGCGCTGCGCACGGCTCTGCGGGTTTTGCTGCCGTTCAAGACTTTCAATTCAAGACATCCCGATAATCTATACAGGCAAGTAAAAAACATTGATTGGAGCGAGTTCTTTTCGGCGCAAAAAACTTTTGCGATTGATTCCGTGGTCAACTCAAAATATTTTCCTCACTCAAAGTTTGCTTCTTTAAAAGTAAAAGACGCAATTGTCGATCAGTTTAGGGAAAAAACCGGAAAACGTCCTTCAATCGATACGGAAAATCCCGACGTCAGGATCAGTCTTCACATCGCCGATTCCGTCTGCACGCTTTCGTTCGACGCTTCGGGGGACTCGCTTCATAAGCGGAACTACCGCCTCGAAAAAACGAGAGCGCCGCTGAACGAAACGCTTGCAGCGGGATTGATACTTCTTTCCGGCTGGCGCGGCGACAAATTATTTCTCGACCCGATGTGCGGTTCGGGAACTTTTTCAATCGAAGCCGCGATGATTGCAAAAAATATTCCTCCGCAAATTTCACGTAAAAGTTTCGGTTTTTTCAAATGGAAAGATTTCGATTGGAAGCTGTGGGAAAAAGTTTTTGCCGAAGCCAAAAGCAACATTGTTGAAAAAACTTGTTTGATTTCCGCTTCGGATATTTCAAAGAAAAGCATTGAGATTGCCAAGGGAAATATCAAGCGCGCGGGATTATCCGGCGATATCAATATCTCAGCTGCGGATATTTCTAATTTAACAATCGATTCCGACGAAGGAACGGCAATCATCAATCCGCCTTACGGCGAGCGGTTAAAAGAAGAAAACATCTTTAAACTTTATCGCGAAATCGGAGATAAATTAAAGAAAGATTTTTCGGGATTCGACGTTTGGATTTTCAGCGCGAACAAAGAGGCGTTGAAGCATATCGGACTGCGAACGTCAAGAAGATTAACCCTTTTCAACGGTCAGCTCGAAACAAAATTTCATAAATATGAAATGTACAGAGGTTCAAAGAAAGTTTCTAAAAGTATTACCGATTCTGGTTAGAACTAAAATAAAAAAAGCCCGACTTTTCAGCCGGGCTGTAATCATTTATCTATTGTTTAGCTTTTTGCCTTTAAGATGTTGTGTTTTTCCTTTTTTCGGCGCCGGCGGTTTCGGATCGACTTTCAATAATTCGATTTCGAAAATCAATAATTCGTTAGGTCCGATTTTATCGCCCGAACCGTTGAAGCCGTAAGCCAATCGCGACGGAATATAAACTTCAAACTTGTCTCCTTCGCGCATCAATTTTAAAACTTCCGTCCACCCGGGAATTACGCGGTTGATATTAAAAGTGGCGGGTTTGTTATTCTTAAATGAAGAATCGAACTCCGTTCCGTCCAGCAATTTCCCTCTGTAATTAACCGTAACAACGCTGTTATCCGTAGCTTTTTTGCCCGAACCGGATTTTAACACTTTATACTGTAAACCGGAGTTAGTCGTTTTAACGCCTTCTTTTTTCTTGTTTTCAGCAAGGAATTTTTCTTCCGCGGCTTTGTTTTTTGCGCCTATTTTCTTTTTCTCTTCCTGTTTAACTTCATATCTTTCTGTTTGGTAATTAACGATGGCATCCCTCGCCGCTTTAGCGGTAAGCGCAGTATTAGTATCCAAGTATGCCGTCTTTAACGCCGACAACAACACGTCAACGTTTACGTCAATATCTTGCTTTTTCAAATTAGCGCCTAATTCTTGACCGATAGCATAACTCAAAGTATCTTTTTTAGTTTTGATTTCAACCGATTTGCTTACCCCCTGCTGCTGGCAGGCGACACTGCCAAATAAAAACATTCCCAAAAGGAATAGAACTGCATATTTCATTTTTGCTCCATTATTTAAGTTTAATTTTTAGTTAATCGCAACAATTTTATTCTAAATCAACTTATAAAAATATTCTTTTAACGGCACATAAACAATTTATTTTTAGCGCCCTATAAATAATATTCGTGTAATATTTGGCAAAATGGAACAAGTTTGAAAATGGCGGCAAAAGAATTTTAAGTATATATTTTAACGACGATGGAAATATCAAATATTCTCGTTGCTTTTCCCATAAGAACAAACAATTTGAAGGAAACTAAAATTTCTTTTGCTAACGAGAAGTCATTCCCGCGAAAGCTTGCCTACCGGCAGGCAGACAGACCTTCGCGGGTATAACAGAAAGCAGAGACACGTAATCGTTTGTCTTTTCTTAATTAAGCATTTGGCGTTATCAGATTGTCTTAGACATTTTGCCGCCGATTTAGAAAGAATGATTGAATGTCTGTATGTTTGAATGAAAAGATCTTTCATATACGCACAATTATTCAGCCATTTAGACATTCTAAATATTTATTTGTTGTTGGTTCCGGCTTGTTCGGATTAGGTTAGAAAAAGTAGGAGACGAAATAAAAAGTAAAAACAATTGAAACGGAGAGTTTTATCAAAATCGCGAGTAAACTTAAAAGAAAAGTCGCCCAGCCGGATTTGAACGCTTCCGAAAACTCTTTTCCGAAAAATATTTCGCCGATTACCGCGCCGAGGAACAAACCGAAAATCATACCGAACGGCGGGAAAAAGAAAAATCCTACTATCATTCCTAAGACAGAACCCCAAATCCCGTATTTTGAAACGCCGTAAATTTTTCCGCCCCAAATGGGAAGGAAATAATCCAGCGCGGTCACGACAATAGTAGCTAACGCCGTAATTACAAGAAAGGTCGTTGAAAACGAACTCCCGTCGTAAAGCTTTAAAACGGTCAACGCTATATAATTCAAAGGCGGTCCCGGAATCGCCGGAACGAAACATCCGATAATTCCCGCAACCGAAAGAACAACGCCGATTGTTAAAATTACATATTCCAAAAATTTATTCCTCTTTTATAAATCCGAAGTTGAACTATTTTCCGCTTCTTGATTGAGCGACAGAAAATAATCCGTCACAATAATTTAAATTTGAAATTCTCATTAAGCAGACGAAAATGCTTATCAAGCGAATACAAAACCAAGTCGTTTCTAATTACGTTTTCCAAAATAATTAAATCCGGAATGCCGACATTATTAATTCCTTTTTCAATGCAAACCGTTTGATATTTAATAATCGTATCCCAATTAATTTCAAGCGGAATCTTTATTACGCTCTTTAACAAATGAATAATCCGCGTCTTTTTTTTTGCCTTAAGAAAAGGAACGAGTTCCGTTAAAATCAAATCGTTTGTACAGATAAGATTTTGTTCGATAAACGAGTCCAATTCTCCGGAATTTTTCCCGCTTCTGAAATAATCGATCCAAACCGAGCTATCAACCAGAATACGCATTTCTATTTCTTAACTTGTCGAGGTCAATTTTCAAATCAATTTTACCTTTATAGTTTTTTAACGACTTAATTTTATTTTTCCGAATAATATCGCGAAGCGCTTTTTTAATAACGTCTGTTTTCGTTGATGATTTTGTCACTCTCATCGCTTCTCTAATTAAGTCTTCCGGTATGTCTATTGTAGTTCTCATCATTCGCTCCTTTTCGTGTGCATAAGATAATAGATTTTATATGCACATACAATTTATTTTATGCATATTTATTGTTTCGTTAGATTTTTTGATTATTAACGATTGTCTAATGCGCGGAAAACGACCAAAGATAATAAACTTGCAAAAGGAAAATCGTTTCGATATTTTAGCGGCAGTTCATTTACAATTTATTTACGGCGCAATTTTGCTTAAAAGGGAAGCCGGTTAAAATCCGGCGCTGCCCCGCAACTGTAACGAACGTTAATCCGTTGACACAATGCCACTGTCCCGCGCCGCGGGATGGGAAGGCGTCAACCTGAGTTCGAAGCCAGGAGACCTGCCGTGAATTGTCAAATTAATTAACCTTCGTGGGCGAGGTGGAATTAAATCTTTTTCCGGTTTCCGGAATTTTTTTCGCTTACCTGTTTACGTTATTAATTTGACTATTTGAAAGCGATTTATTCAAATAGTTCAAAGGAAAATAGTGCGTAAATTTTTACACATACTTTTTTTTACCGCGATTCTTTTCGGCGCCTGTTACGGACAGCATTCCGTAACCGCGATCGATTCGATAACAAACAAACCGATTGCCGACGCGGAAATCACGGCGGGAGAAAAACGGCTTTTCACTAACGCCGAAGGAACGGCAACGTTTATCGATTCCCGTCAAATTGATTCCGTAACGGTATCGCATATTTCCTATCAAACAAAAACCGTATCGCTTGAGGAGAAAGCGAAGAATCAAATAATCAAACTCATACGCAAAAACATAATTACCGAAGAAATAAAAATATCCGGCAATAAACCGCTGAACGAAAAAGTAAAAAGCATAGAATTTATCGAAGTAAACGAAACCGAAAAAGCGGAAAGTTTTTCGGCGGGCGACATTATCAAAAAGCGTACGACTCTTTTCGTAAAAGATTACGGCGGCGACGCGGGACTTAAAACCGTCTCGTCCCGAGGTATGACAAGCGAAAACACGGTCGTTCTTTTCAACGAAGCGCGCGTAAACGATCTGCGCACGGGAACTTTTGATTTCTCTGCCGTTGACGCAAGCATAATTGACGGCATTAGTTATGATAAAAGCGGAAACGACGATTTCATTTCTTCCGGAGGAACTTTGAAACTTTCTTCGGGAAATGATTTAAATGAAAATGTTTCTTCCTTCGGAGCGACGTTGAACTCAAACAGGACTGAAAAATATTTCGCCAATGTTAAACGAGCCGGAGAAAATTATTCCTTTTCAATTTCCGCTAACAGAGCTTATTCTCCAAACGAGTACGATTTTACATTTGAAGATAAATCGATGAAACGACAAAATGTTTTCTTTTCAAAATCTTTTGTCGGCGGCAATTTGAAGCTGAAATGGGATGGATTTGTAGTAAAATTTTATTCCCACTATTCGCATTTGCTCAACGGGCTCCCCGGCTTTGTGGTAACAAACAATTATTCGTCAAGCAAAGCTTCCACCCTTTCCAACAGTTGGCTTTCAATCGCTTCGATTAACTACAAAATATCGAACGAATTATTCTTTCAATCCGTCCTTTCATTTAATAATCAAAATTTGAAACTAATGGATCCGGCGGAGGAATTGCTTCTAAATAGAAAAGAACAAAGTTCCGAGTTCAACGACTTTTCCGCGCTCAGCAAACTTTCATGGCGGAGAGGGAACGCCGCCGCGGAGTTTTCGTATTATTTCAACTACGGTGAAGTTGACAGTTTAACCGCCGCAATTTCGGGCGAATATCAATCCGGTTTTTCAAAAAGAAACGAGCGCACGCTCATTGGAACGTTCTCGTATCGATTTGAAAATATCCTCGCGGCTAAAAGAATAATTATTTCCGGCGCGGCGAATTACCAAATGATTTATGAAACGATTGTATTGCCGGAGGATAATGATGATTTTTCATATTCCGGATCGATTCTTTATTCGCCTTCAAAGGTTTTAAGCGATTTTGATTTTATTTTATCCTATAAAAAAAGTTACCGCCGCCCCACATTTAACGAAAGATATTATTCGGCTTTATTCAGCTCGGGTAAATTAAAGGGAGAAAGATACGTTTCTTTTGACGCGACTGTAAAGACAGATTTGTTCGCAAACGGAAATATCGAGTTCACATATTTTAACATTAGCGGAAATGACAAAATTATTTGGGTCCCGACTCGACTCGCTCTGCAGATTCCGCACAACGTCGCAAAAGTGAAATCGGAAGGGATTGAGTTTTTATTGTCGCAATCTTTTTTTAACGATTTGATCAAAGCCGATTTCATTTACATTTTCACCGACGCGAAAAACGTTTCCGCAATTTCCGACGAAGACGCTTCATATAACAAACAATTGATATACACGCCGAAACGCCGATGGAATCTGAACTTGAGCGGAACGTATTCCCGATTTACTTTGTCGGCTTTCGCTTCGTATGTAGGGAAAAGATATTTTACGCCCGACAACACCGAACGAAACAGTTTGGATGAATACTTTCTGCTCGATCTTTCCCTTTCATACAAATTCAAATTATTTAATCCGGAAATCTTAATTACTCTAAACGGTTATAACGTTTTGAATGAAGATTATTTCGTCATTCAATCTTATCCGATGCCTAAAACAACTTATTCCATAAATATTCAAATGAGGTTCAAATGAAAAAAAGTTTAATCTATTTCTCGCTTGCTTTGCTGTTGGCTTTTACCGCGTGTTCCAAAGACGACCAAATCGTTCAACCGCCGGTTGAAACGGAAAAGGGAATTGTAATAGTCAACGAAGGATTGTTCGGACAAAACAATTCTTCAATCACATATTACGATTTGAAAACCGAAACGGTCGCACAAAACGCATACGCCGCCGCTAACGACGGAGCCGACCTCGGCGACACGGCGAACGACATGGAAATTTTCGAAGGGAAAGGATACATTGTCCTAAACGTCTCGAAAAAAGTGGAAGTCGTAAACATGAACGATTTTTCAAGCGTCGGCTCAATCGATTTCACAGACTTAGGCGACCCGCGCGAAATTACAATAGTTAGCGCCGACAAGGGTTATGTTACGACATATAACGACATTGTCGTCGAAATTAATCCCTCGAACTTATCCGTTACGGATACTCTCGCCGTCGGTTCCAAACCCGAAGGAATAGTTTATCTTTCCGGAAATATCTTCGTCGCAAACTCCGGATGGGGAATAGGCTCGACCGTTACGGCAATTAACGTAAACGGCAAAAGCGCCGCAGCGCAAATAGAAGTGGGCGTTAACCCGCGAACGCTTTTGACCGACGACAACTACGTTTACGCCGTTTGCTCGGATAATTATTTTGCCCCAACCGGCAGAGAAGGGATTTACAAAATCGATCCTTCTACTTTAACTTTGGTTGATTCAATTATCATCGGCGGTTCTCCGGGCGACGCCGCAATCGGGAACGGCAAAATGTTCGTCGTCAACGGAACCGGCGCGGTTTCGGTGGATTTGAATTCTTTCTCCATTGAAAACGAAACCTTAATATCAGCGGGCGACGTAAACTCGTTTGGCTTCGGAATCTACTCGATAGGCTGCGATAATGAGAACGATTTACTTTATTTGGGAAACCCGAAAGACTTCACGCAAAACGGAAACGTAGCCGTTTTTGATTTGAGCGGCGTTGAGAAAAACAGAATTGACGCGGGAATAAATCCCGGAACGATTTTGTTTTATGTTTCGCAATAATTATTAAAAGCAATGGGACGCGGATTGTTTATGATTTACGCCGATACTTCATCATGACAAATCATGAAAATCGGCGTTCTGTTTTTCCGTTAAATATTATACTTTTTCTTAAACCACCCAAACGCTTCGTTGAGTTCTTTTGTTTTTCTTTCGGCAAGCTCCACAATCTCTTTCCCGAGACCGGAAACTTTATCGGGGTGATGTTTTGTGATTAGCTCAAGATATTTTTTCTTTATCTGCGATTTTGTTACGAGTCCCGTTAATTCTAAAATTGCCCCATAAAATGCGGCTTTCTCTTTTTCGGTGGCTTTTTTAGCGTTGAAAGTTTTATGCTTTGTTTCTTCATATTCATCGTAAGACTCGTATTCCTCATATTTTTCGTATCGTTCATATTTTCGATACCGCTTGTATGATTTGTATTTCCTCTTTCCGCCGGTTTTTGTGTTGCCCGAAATAAATGAAAAGAGCGCCGAACTTCTTTTCCCTATCAAACCGAGATATTCGCCGAGTAAATTATTTAAGTGACTCCAATCGGTTTGGAGCATCGGTTTTGCTAATATCATTAACTTATTCTCCAATAGATCAAGCGAAAAGTTCGAACGGAGGCGAGTCAAATGATTCTCGTTTACAACCGGCGTGTTTATTTGCAGCAAATGATTAACCCAGCGGCTCTTTGTTGAATGAATAATCAACGTATAAAGCGTTAAAAATTCGGCGAGCGCTTCCGACGATGGAACCGCTTTCCACAGCTCTTTCACGCGAACCAAGCAGCTCAAATGTCCGTACAGAGAAAAAATAAATTCGTTAACGGTTTGGTCAATATCAAGATGAAATCTTTTTGTAAAAATTGAATTCATTACTTTCGGAGAATAACTATTCTTGAATTCTATACTCTGCATCATATTATGCGTAAGAAAACCTTTCGAGAATTCGTTCAGCCCCTGCTGCGCGCTCCCCAATGCCGCCCAAATTTGATTATTGATTTCATCATAAATAATATATGCGCCGTCAAAATTTCCTTCCTTCGAAAGGTTATCGGCTATGTCGCGAAGCTTTGAGATGTTCCCCATTAAACTTTTGTCTCAAGAATAATTTGAATAAAATTTCGTTGTCTAACTAAAATAATCATTTACTAAATATCTTAAAAGAAAAAAGCAGCGAAGCGGAAATGCGTTAGCTGCTTTAATTAGCTACTTTAAACAATAGCGTTTTGCGCTTTTTTAACTCATTGCGCTAAGCTGCTCGGCTTCATCGCTGTCAAGAATTTTTTCCAAATCAAGAAGTATTAACAGCCGGTCTTCTAATTTTGCAACCGCCGTCAAATAATTTGCCTCAATTCCCGCAACCATTTCCGGAGGCGGCTCTGTAATTGAACGGGGGATGCGCAAAACTTCGTTAACTTCATCAACGATAAACCCGACCGTTTTGTCAACTAACTCGACGACAATTATCCTTGTCTTTATTGAATGATCTACCTTTATCATTCCCAATCGGGTTCGTAAATCAATCACGGGAATTATTCTTCCGCGAAGATTGACAACGCCTTCGACAAAAGTAGGAGCGTTGGGAACCGTTGTAATTTCCATCATCCGGTTAATTTCTTGAACTTTCAAAATATCGACGCCAAATTCTTCATTCCCAATCTTAAAACTCACTAATTGGATAATATCTTCCAACTCGTGTCCTTTTTGAAATGTTATTTCCGACATTTGTTTTACTCCTTAAATTATTATTTATTCAAGTAATTTTTTATCGTTCTCATTGACGCTCATTTCTTTCGGTTCGTCAATAATAAATTTACTTACTAATTCGCTTAATTGCTCGGTGAAACTTCTGAGCGTTTCGGCGCTGTGCGCCACTTGCTGAATACCGTCGGCCGATTCGTTTGTAACATTGTTTATTGTCTCGATGCTTCGGCTTATTTCCATTGCGGCGGTGGATTCTTCTTCGCTAGCCGCAGCGAGCATTTCAATTTCTTCCTCAACTCTCGTCGCCGCTTCAAGTATTTCCGAGAGAACCAACGCAACTTCGTCTGTTTTCTTCTTCCCTTCTTCAACTGATATTTCCGCATTCTGCATGTTTTCATTTGCTTCGTTTGCGTCGCGCTGAATGGCTTTGATTGTATCGGCAATTTCTTTTGTGGCTTTTGTTGTGCGCTCGGCAAGTTTGCGAACCTCGTCGGCTACAACCGCAAAACCGCGTCCCTGTTCGCCGGCGCGAGCGGCTTCAATAGCGGCGTTTAATGCAAGCAGGTTCGTTTGATCGGCAATCTCGTCAATCACATTTGCAATAGCGCCGATTTGATCGGTTTTGCCGGACAATGAACCTATTGCTTTTCCAACCGTGCCGGCGGCTTGTACAATCTTTTCCATTCCATTTTTTGTTTCATCAATTTTTTGAACGCCTTCGCGGGCTTTTTTACCCGCTTCTTTCGCGTTTTCCGAAGCTTTGCTTGTACCTTGACTTGTTTCGAGAATAGTGCGAGTCATTTCTTCAACCGAGCTGGCTACTTCGCTTGCCTGCGCTCCCTGTTCCGAGGCGCCCGCCGCCAATTCTTCTGTGCTTGATGAAATTTCAATGCTTGACCGCGTAGTTATTTCCACAACTTGAGTCAACTTCAAAATCAATTCGCGTATTTGAGAAACTGCGAGGTTGAAGCCGTTAAACAGCGCGGCAATCTGATCTTTCTCTTTCTCCGGTTTAAGCGTAACAGAAAGATCCCCCTGCGAAAATTTTTCCATTGCGGAAAGCATTATTTCCGTGTTACGTTTTAAATATTCCCGTTCGGTCGCTATTTCTTTATTTTTCTTTTCCGCCATTTCCGACGCTTCATGCGCCATGTTTGCTTTTTCTTCGGCTTCGTGAACTGCATTTTTTATCTTTTCTTTCATAATATTTAAAGATTTAATCAGGGCGGACATATCTCGTTCATTTGACTTGATCCCAATTTCAGCGTCATAATTTCCATCCGCTAAAACATTTGCAAAATCTTTAATCGCAATTATCGGTTTTTCGATGGTTCTGCCAAACATAAAATTCCCGATAAAAAACATTACTATGCCAATAAGAAAGACAAAAACAACATTATTCCGCAGTGAGGATTTCATCTCCGATTTATCCTTGGTTATATCGGAATAGACCGTAATATAACCAATATTGTTTTCCTTGTAATCTTTTAACGGAACTGAAGTTATCGCATATTCCTTCTCTCCTTCCGAAAAATATTGGATCTTATCGTTCACGCTTATTTTTTTGGATGCAATAAGTAAAGCGCGATCGCTGTATTTATAGTATATCAATCCGTTTTTCACAAAATCATTTTCTTCATTAGTAAATCTTTTTGCTTTCTTAAATACATCCTCTTTGATTCCGATAGCATATTCAATGTTAAGCGATTTTGTTAGAAAATCTAATATCCAATTAATACTGCCGCCGAATTCAACGCTCCCAATGTGCTTCCCTTCATATTCAACGGGATAAACAACGCGCAAACCCGGACCGCCGCGCCCGACTTCAAGACCGACTACTCTTTTCTTGGACGCATTGGCGTCAATCACGGTTTGACGAAATGCCGATAGATCATCGCCGAATTTTAACGGTTTGTGCAAACGCAAGAACGACGTTGCCGGAGGCGTGTGAAATTGAAATTGCGCAACGCGATATTTTTTCTTATAACTGTCCAAATAAATCGGCAAAAGGATTTCCTTAAGTTTAGCTCTGTTTCCTTCGGCAAAAAGTTTAACTATTTCTTTATCTTGCAGTAAAGTTTCCATTGCCATACTCAACCCGGAGGTATTATCATGCGAAACTTGAACGAAAGTGCTTTCAAATACTTTAAATACTTCCGTCGTTTTTCGCTGAATGTTGTTTTGAAAAACTCCGTATAAAACATAGACAAAAACCGCAGTAGAGAAAACCAAAGCCAATCCCAACATTAACAACAATCTAGCTTTAGTTGTATTGAAAATTTTTACAAAATTCATTCTCATACCTTTGTGTTTGTGATAATTTCACATTCTTGCAAACTATAATCGAAGGGATTTGTTAAAAGTTTAAGGAGTTAAACTAAAATTCGGTCATCTTTATTGGGAATCGGCATGTTTCACTATCTGAAAGAATATTTGCGCCGCGCAAGCGACGAATGAATGAAAATTAAAAAATAATACCGTAAAATACTTGAAGTTTCAAAAAGCTGTCCATATATTTGTAGTTCTGTTTTTTACGAATAATGGCGAGGTAGCTCAGTTGGTTAGAGCAGTGGAATCATAATCCACGTGTCGGGGGTTCGAATCCCTCCCTCGCTACAGAATTTTTGATTTGGAGAAAAAACATGTACGGAATACTTATTACATTATCTATTATTGCATCAATATTATTGATGATTGTCGTTTTATTGCAAGCCGGTAAAGGCGAAGGTTTAGCCGGTATCGCCGGCGGTCCTGCCAGTATGGGCGCGACTTTTGGAACTAGAAGAACCGCCGACTTTTTAAGTCAAGCTACTTGGTGGCTCGGCGGATTTATTTTGGTTATCGCAATTTCAATTAACCTATTTTTCCTTCCCGGAAGCACTTCTTCTTCGGAAAGAGAAAGTATCATTCAAAGTTCCAGGCAACAGCAAGCCGTTCCGACCGCGCCCGCAATCCCTGAAACGCCTCCGGCTGACAATGGAGGGGCTCCTACCGACGCAGGAGGAAGCAACGCAGACGGCGGGACAAAATAAATTTCTGTTTACAACTTTTGACCCGTTCGTTGAACGGGTTTTTTTATTTTAAAGAGTTTTCAAATCCTGAGGAGTAAATATGGCAAAGCACAAGAATCCGGTAAAAGCCTATAACAATAAAGAATTTCTAGAATCTTCCGACGCGCGGACCGTAAGAATTTTATCCGAATTCTACGAACCGCAGGCGCGATTCAAAAAAAACAACGTTGTCGATACAATTGTTTTCTTCGGCTCGGCGCGCGTTCGTTCAGAAAAAGAAGCGAAATCGATGCTTGCAAAATTCAAACGCGACAATAAAGGTAAAAAATTCAACAAAGCCGAATTAAAAAGATTGGAAAACCTCGTTGCTATGAGCAAATATTACGAAGATACCGTCGAGCTTTCAAAAAGATTAACGGAATGGTCTAAAAACCTTCCGACGCACGAAAAGCGTTTCATAGTTTGCAGCGGCGGCGGACCGGGAATTATGGAAGCGGCAAACAAAGGAGCCAAGATTGCAAAAGGAACTTCCGTCGGCTTAAACATAAGCATTCCTTATGAACAATTTGTCAATAAATATGTTGACCCCAAGTTAGCTTTTGAATTTCATTATTTCTTTATGAGAAAATTATGGTTTATGTATCTCGCAAAAGCGCTTGTAGTTTTCCCGGGCGGTTTCGGAACGATGGACGAGATGATGGAAATGATCACTCTTATTCAAACGGGAAAAACCAGAAAAAAAATGAAGATCATTATTTACGATGAAAAGTTTTGGAAGACCGTGCTGAATTTTGACGCTTTAATAGAATACGGAACAATAAGCAAAAGCGACATGAAGTTAATTACATTCTGCAACACTGTTGACGAAGCGTTTACCGAAATTACGGAACACCTTAAAAAATATTACATTAAAAACGGCGTGAAGAATAATGTAAAATCGGACTTAGACTGATAAGAAAAATTCAAAAATTGGCGACAAAAAACCCCTTCGTTTGAAGGGGTTTTTTAATTTTAGCGATCGCGCATTCTTTCGCGATGAGCTCTTCTCTGCGCCTTAATCCTGTTCATACGTTTTTCGATTGAGGGCTTTTGAAAGAAAGTTCTCTTCTTGAATTCTTTCAGAACGCCGGAACGTTCGTACTTTTTCTTGAATCTCTTAGAGCTCTGTCGATGTTCTCTTGGTCTTGTAATACAATACCAACCAAACTAATCACCACCTTTGTGTTTTTATAATGTTAAAAAAATACGTTTTTAAAGTTAACTATTTTTTCCCTTTCAACAAACTGCATTTTCACAAATTTTTTTAATCTGGTTTAACGAATTATATTTAAAGTATGGAAAAGAGACTAAACATAAAAAATCTTTCGATAGAAGAATTGCAAGATTGGGTTGAATCCGCGGGTGAAAAGAAATTCCGCGCTTCTCAAATTTTTGATTGGCTGTATGATAAGCAAATCGAAAATTTTAATGAAATGAAAAACATTCCGAAATCTTTTTACTCATTGTTGGAAAATGAATTTGAAATTCAAAGCCTTTCTCATTTAACCACTCAAATTTCGGATAATACAGACACGAAAAAATATTTGCTTCAAACAAATGATAAGAAACTGATTGAAGCGGTTATCATTCCCGACGGAGAAAAGAACACGCTTTGCATTTCAACGCAAGTCGGCTGCCCGCTCGATTGTAAATTTTGCGCCACCGGTTTGATGGGATACACGCGCAATTTAACGGCGGCGGAAATTATCGATCAGTATATTTTAACGTCCAAACTTCTCGCGCCGGCAAAAATCACAAATATAGTTTTTATGGGAATGGGCGAACCGCTGCTGAATTTCGATGCGGTAATGCGAAGTCTTTCGATTTTTACAAACAAAAAGACAAAGGGAATCAGCCGCACAAAAATTACAGTCTCTACCGCGGGACTGCCGGAAAAGATCAACGCCCTTGCCGTAAGCGATTACAGAGTTAAACTTGCGCTTTCTCTACATTCCCCTTTCGATAAAATAAGAAACGAGATTATGCCGATAAATAAAAAACATTCTTTGAAAGATTTAAAACCTGCTTTGATCAATTACGCAAAGAAAACAAAAACGCGCATCACCTTTGAATATACTATGCTCAAAGGATACAACGACCGCGAGGAAGATATAGAAGGACTGGTAAAACTTTCGAAGCAAATTCCTTCAAAAATAAATATTATTCCCTTTAACAGTATAGCCCACATGAGCCCGGGCGGGTTATCCGCAGAACTTGAGCCGACAGTTTATGATAAGCTGTTTGCATTTGCTGAAGAACTGCGTTTCCGAGGTCTAACGGTTATGATCCGGCAAACTCAAGGGGACGATATCGCCGCCGCGTGCGGACAACTTGCCGTAAAACATTAAACAAGGATTCGCAATGAACAACATAGAACTTTGGCTGACGCCTTTGCTGCTTCTTCCGGGAGTGGCTTTGCTGATTCTTTCAACCTCGTCGCGCTACGAAAGGATACACGATGAAATTCATCATCTCGAGCATTCAAAGGAGGAAGAAAAGGAAATTGCAAGCAATTTATTTTACAGAGCTAAACTATTTAAAAACGCTCTTAATAATCTCTATATCAGCGTAGCGCTTTTTTCCACGGCGGGATTGCTCGGGGGAATAGTAAGCGTCTGGACGCCGGATTACCATTGGGTTGTAACGATACTTTCCGGCGTGGGAATTTTGACGCTTTTAATTTCGGCGGCTTTGCTTATCATAGAATCCCGAATGTCGCTTGAAATCATTAAACTTCATTTCAAAAATATCTTGAACGAAGAAGAGAATAAACCGTAAGATGAAAAAACTAAAACACGATGAAATAACTGAAAACCGCGTAACCTTGGAAACGCTGGACAAAGCCGATAAAATGCCCGTTTATGTTCTGCTTGATAATATCCGCAGCTCTTACAATGTCGGTTCAATTTTCCGCACGTCCGACGGCGCGATGATAAAAAAGTTGATCCTCTGCGGCTACACTCCGCATCCGCCGAAAAAAGAAGTCCTTAAAACCGCGCTCGGCTCTCACGAAAGCGTGGAATGGGAATACGCGAAAGACTCCATTGAAGAAATAAAGAAGCTGAAATCGGACGGCGTGAAAATCTGCGCTCTTGAACATACCGATAAAAGCATTCCCTATTCCGAAGTAACGCAAAAAGATTTTCCGCTGTGCATGATTTTGGGAAACGAAATTACCGGCGTTTCGCAAGAGCTGATTGATTTGTGCGATTTTTCTATCGAGATTCCGCAATACGGAATTAA
>JAADIR010000113.1 GCA_013151245.1 Chlorobiota bacterium | reverse complement strand
AACGATCAATAACAAAAATTCGACCGGAAAATTTACTTCTAGTGTAGAGAATAAAGTTTTAGAAGTAATTGCAAAAAATTTAACCCTTCTACTGAAAGATAAAAACTTTTAGAGATATTTAAACTGAAAGTAAAAATAATGCTGATAACCGAGAACAAATTATTAAAGATTGTAATTTTTCAAACAAAAGTTTTACAGTTCATAGTCCACAAAAGGAAATCAAAACAACTTTTTTAAAGAAATGTTAAAAGTATATTCTGAGGGTAATAAACCCGCTTTAATCACAACAATAAACAAGTTAGACTTTGGAAAAGTTGATATCTATTGCCCTAATGATAAGCATGAAACTAAAAACAGTTTCTCCTAAAATAATTTATTGGGAATAATTGAAACAATTAAGAATTTACTTTTTATTTATATTGTCATTACTAGCGACGATTAGCTCTACGATTATCTCACAAGACAAAAAAAGTACGGTAAAAGGTTATGTTCTTGATGCGACAACAAAGGAAAAACTAAGTTATGTCAGTATATTCGATTCCACTACTTTTAAAGGAACATCGACAAGTAAGAGAGGATATTTTAGTTTTGCTCTTTCTTCAGGCGCACATCTTTTAAGAGTCTCCTTATTAGGATATAAGCCCGTAACAAAAAAAATATTTGTAAAGCATAACGAAACAATCGAAATAATTTTCAACTTAACTCCGTTACCGATTGAAATTGAAGCGGTTACAATACAAGGAGAAAAGATAAAAAAAAATATTCGGGAAAGAACTTACGATTTATCCGTCGCCGATTTGAGAGAAATTCCACAGGTTTTCGAACCTGATCCGATTCGTGTAGTTCAAGCTTTGCCGGGCGTTACCGCGGCAAATGATTTCAGCGGAGCGCTTTATTTACGCGGCGGAAATTTTGATGAAACTATGATTGCCATTGACAATGTTCCGCTTTACAATCCAAATCATCTCGGCGGAATGTTTAGCAGCGTTAACAGCGATATTATTGCAAATGAGGAATTATATCTTTCGAATTATCCGCAAAAATTCGGAGGTTTTTTATCGGGTATTTTGAATATTCAAACAAAAAAATTCTCTAATAAATTTTCCGCAGTTGCATCCGTGGGCATTTCGTCGGCAAAAATAACCGTAAAAACTCCGCTATTCAAAGGTTCCTTACTTGCTTCTTACAGAAGAACATATTTGGACCTAGTAAATTTATTTTTAAAAGACGAAGGTTTTCCTTATTCTTTTAATGATCTTTTCTTGAAATATTCCTACCCGCTTAACAAGAAAAATCTCATTGAAGTTACGGGGTTTTATTCACAAGATAAATACATATTATTTACAAGGGGAGACTATGATTATTTAGATGCGGATCCTTATCCGAGTTGGGGAAACAAACTGATTAAAGCTTCATTTTTACATTTATTTAACAAAAATATCTCTTTAAACTTTAACTGCTTTGTTAGTAACGCATACATGAATTCAAATTTTCTTATGAAAAGATACGGACAAACGGAATATGCCAACGTCGTTAATTCAATTACGGATATAACCGCAAAAATTAATGCGGAAATTACATTTACAGGAAATTCATTAATGCTTGGAGCCGAGGTTAAGAACTTATTTTTAAAATATTTCTGGGATATTAATTCGAATGAACTTTATGATTTGATTTATCCTGTTCAAGATGTTTTTTTTGATTATGCGCCAAATCCTTATCGGTATGAATCGTCGGAAAATATTATTAGTTTTTTTATTTTGGATCAATTACTTATAAGTAAGCTTTTTTCTATTCAGGTCGGTTTCCGTTCAACATATTTAAGACATTTAAATAAAAATTATCTGCTGCCTTCATTTAAAATCAGTTTTTCGTTATCTGAAAAAATTGAAATAGCTTTCGGATATGGTAGGTATATTCAATATTTAAATAGTTTTAAGGAAAGAAAATCGGAAAACCTTTTTGCGCCTTTCACAACTTTTTTCCTCCCGCAAAAGGAAAGTCAATTAAGCAAATCCAATCATTTCATTTTGGGCGTTTATGCGGAAAATTTGTTTTTAAATTCAAAGCTATCTGTTGAACTGTATTATAAACTTAGACAAAATTTAACAGCTTCTTACAATTATACCCCGATATATAGAAACGAAGATGGATATGCTTATGGTATGGATATTCTTTTCAAAAAAAATATAGGAAAAATTACAGGTTGGATCGGTTATTCACTTATTCTTTCAATTAAAGAAGGTGAATACTATAATTATTTTACAGTTTATGATAGAACTAACAACTTCAAGATTTTAATCGGTTACCAATTTTTTAAAAAGTGGAGAATAAACGCTTTTTGGACATACGCAACCGGAACTCCTTATACGCCCATTACCGGAAAATTTATAAGCGCAAATGATTACAGCAACGATAGAGACCCGAATATTTTCATTTATAACCCCTCTTTGAATTGGCGCGGTCTGGAAGGAACAAAAAACAGTATGCGTCTAAGCGATAGTCACAGATTGGATATCGGAATAACGGGTTCATTTATATGGGGCGGTTTTATTGTAAAACCGTATCTTCAAATTCTAAATGTTTACAACAGTTCCAACCCGTATTTTATTGATAATAAATCGTTTTATGATTCGAATGTTAAAAATAAAGAAATAAGAGGTTCTACAATTATTCCGACAATAGGAGTTACTTTTGAATATTAGAATCATACAAATTATATTAATGATCGCATTGTTTTACGGATGCGAACCGATTACTAACAGTATTGAGCCGGAAAAATTCAGCGTTGCCGCATTAATTACTAACAACGCTGCAAGTCAAAGAATCCAGATATTTCGAACGGCAAGTCTAAACGAACAAAATGATGATCCAAACTATTATTTTATTGAAAGCGCTAAGATTACTGTTGAAGCCGACGACACTTCTGAAGTATTTTACGTAATGGTTTCGAGCGCAAACGGAAATTATTATCGTCCATCGGAACCGACCGAATATGAACCGAATAAAAAATATACACTTAATATTATAACAGATTTTGGCAATGCATCCGGTTCAACCACTTTACCGGGACAATATTCAATTACCGAACCGAATGAAAACGACGCTTATAAAATTATTTACGATCAATATATAAAATACGTTGAAATTAATTTAAAATGGACCGAAAGCAATAATTCGTACGGATATATAATAAATCTATCATACGCAGTAAATCAAAACGGCGAAAAGCCAACTTATGTTACATTTGCTTACCTCACTAAAAAAACCGCATACGACATTAATGTTCAAATACCTGACAACTTTGTATTTAATAAACCAATTATTATCTCAATTATGGCATTTGATATAAATTATTATAATCATCTTTTTAGAAACATCTCAAACGCCGGATTAGAAGGAGCGGTCGGTTATCTCGGTTCAGCAGTAATCAAAAGCGTAAACGTATTTGTTGAAGAGCAATAATTACATTTTCCCTCTTCTCCAAAGTATTTCCTTCATTTGCGAATGAACTTTTCCGTTTGTGGCAAGAATTTGTTTTGAAAAGATATCGATTTGATTCCCCTCGAAATCGGTAACGAGTCCGCCGGCTTCTTCTACAATCAGTTTGCCGGCGCAAACGTCCCACGGATGCAAATGGACTTCCCAAAAGCCGTCGAAAACGCCGGAAGCCACGTAACACAAATCGATAGCCGCGGAACCGAGCCGCCGCACCGCGCGGGAGCTAACGAGAAAATCGTTGAACCGCTCGATTGCATTGTACGGATTTTCTTTAATATCGTAAGGAAAACCGGTAACAAGCATAGAGTTTGAGAGATCGTCGTTTTCGGCGACGGACAATTTTTTATCGTCGGCAAAAGAACCGGCTCCTTTTTCGGCGGAATAGAAAACGTTTCGCATCACGTCGTAAACCACGCCCCATAAAGTTTCGCCGTTTTTCATAACGCCTATCGATACTGAAAAGATAGGCAGACCGTGTTTGAAATTGCTCGTGCCGTCGAGAGGGTCGATTACCCAAGTATATTCGGAAGAATTGTTCGTACTTCCGCTCTCTTCGGCAAGGATATTATGCGACGAAAATTCTTTTGATATAAATTCAATAATTGCCGCTTCCGCTTTTTTATCAATCTCGGTGACAATATCCGACTTGTTCGTTTTATATTCGAACGCAACGTTTTTCCCGAATCCTTCGCGAATAATTTCTCCGGCTTCTTTTGCGGCGTAAAGTATTTTTTCAATCATTTTATTCCCATAATAAAAATAAGCGAACCTCCGCGCGGCGTTCGGCGAATGTTCTTAAAAATAATCATTCACGGCTTCTTTGGAACGGAATTTATCGAACTGTCGGATTTCTTCGAATTCGATAATAAAGTCAGTGATTGCCGGCTATCTACTGATTTTCCATTTCCGGTTTTTTTCCGCTTGTTTTTCGCGGAACCGTATGCAAAAATTCGCCGTACTGCATCGGTTCTTCAAGACGGCAGGACCATACTAATTTTTCTTCTCCCGTCTTTTCATCTTTCCAGTATGTAATATCCGGACATGCGTCGCACATACTTTGGTCTCCGTTCGACATAAAGTCAACCGGCTGTATTACCATCAGCGACTGCATGTGAACTTTCTTTAACGCCCGCAGCGGATTTGTTCCGATATATTTCAGATATTTACCGAGAGCTTTTCTGACCGATTTGTTTATTCCCCATGCATTTAGAAGCGTCGCTCTACCGAGCGAATTAGTCTTCGGCGACGCGTATGACAAATATCTGTCGTTTTTCAAATGATAAGCCGACATTACCATCTCGAGGAATTTATTATCGAGATAACCGAAAATTTTATCTTTCGTTCCAATTCTTTCCGTTAGAAGCCACTTAAAATCATCCGCCTTTTTTGTTCCGTTCAAAAATGCGGCGGGTTCAAATTCGGGGAACCTTCTCCGAATTTCTTTCACCGCGTCTTGCGCAACAAGATTAGTTACTTCTTCGCGGTCGGAATGATAATGAATTTCATCAAAAATAATTTTTTTATCGCCGGCGTAAAAATCGAACGGAAGGTCGGGCGTAATATATCTGAATAAAATAAAAACCATTGTGTGAACTATATCGATATGCTTATGCGCCCAATCGACAAGTTCCGGCAGGTAATGCAAAGTATCGGCGTAAACCGTAGAATTGAACGAACATGAAATATTCCCTTCGGCGGCAAGCATTTCGGCGTAATGAAGACGAAGCTCGTTTAACTCCAATTCGTTTTTACCTTCCCAATCTTTACCGCGTCCGCGTCCTTGTTTGCTGTCTATGTGAAACGTAAAACCGAAAACTCCGGCTTTTTTCAAGTCGTGAAGAAGTTCTTTAGTAAGGGCGATTCCGTTTGTGTTTACAATCGGTTTAATTCCGCGCCGTTTTATTTCCGCAACCAATTCGATAATGTGAGGATAGAGCAGCGGATCCCCGCCGGCAATGGAAATGCAGTCCGACTTTCTCTGCGATTCATAAAAATCCAATTCATGCTTCGCCTCTTCCATTGTTTTGTGGGAATCTTTAATGTTCTTTCTGTAACATCCGTAGCAGTTAAGATTGCATTGGGCTGTCGGTTCCATCCAAGTAATTCCATTATCAGCCATGTTCCACGGCAAACGGTAAAGTTTCCGGGCGTCAATAATCATCTCTTCCATAAACTTGTCCTCTTTCAATTTATAATTTATTCAAATAATATTTTCTCCGGCACATACGTCTGCAAATATAAATATTAATCGCTTTCATCTCAAAATCAGTCGAATATATTCTCGCCGAGTGAAAAGCGGAGAATTCAGCGTCGTTCCCATAAACAATTAATAAGGAAACAGAACATTAATCGTGAATAGAACTTCGTAATTTAAAAAGAACTTAAATAGCGTTTTCCGATAATTTCAGCTACTTTTACTATTTATCTTTCGGATAAATTTAGATTAGTTAAAAACGAAATAATACTTTCTCGGCTCAACATTCCGACTATTTTATCTCCTTCGAAAACGGGCATTTGGTTAACGCCTTCTTTATCCATTTCTTTTAAAGCGTCCGACAATGGAAAATTTATATCCACTCTTTTTACTTCGCTCAACGGCTTCATAATTTCGGTTACGTTTGTATTGTCCCATTCGGTTTGCGGAATGTTTTTAATATCGTGAATTGTTAACAGTCCGAGATACTTTCCCGCTTCCTCGACAACAAAAGCTCTTCTGTGCCGGGTTAAAATTTCGTCCTGAATAAATTCGGCAATAGTCGTATCCGAAGGAACAAGACCGTAAGATTTTGTCAACGCTTCTTCAACCGTATGCCCGGCAAAATATTTAGATAATTGTTCTTTTTGAATTTGCGCAAATGCGGCGCTTTCGAGAAACCAGCCGATAAAGGACAACCATAAACCGTCGAAGAAAAAGCCGGCCATCATTTCGAAGAAACCGATCATAATGACAAAGAATCCGAATATTCTGCCAACGCCGGCGGCAAATTTATTCGCTTTATCAAAATCTTTTGTCCTTGCCCAAATAATCGCTCGGAGTATTCTCCCTCCGTCTAAAGGAAATCCCGGAAGGATATTGAAAACCCCGAGGAATAAGTTTATCAATCCCAAATAATGGAATAGCGCGTAAAGATATTCATTTCCTTTTGCGAGATCGGCTAACCCATAGAAGAATCCAGCCAGCAAAAAAGTAACGACCGGTCCGGCGACGGATATTAAAAATTCTTCTTTCGGATTGCGCGGTTCTTCTCCTATTTCAGAAATTCCGCCGAATATGAAAAGTTTAATCTGCTTCACGTTATAATCGAATCTTTTTGCAACGACGGAGTGACCGATCTCATGCAAGAGCACGCTCACAAAAAAAAGAATTGAGGTTATTCCTCCAATCGCCCAATAATAAAAATGCGACCAGCCTTTATATTCGGTCGGGAAATAGCTCCCGGCAAGTATCCATGTAATAAAAAAAAGCACTAAGAACCATGAATAGTCAACCGTTAACGGTATTCCGAACAGTTTTCCAAATCTTACTTGGTTTTTTTTAAAAGAAGTTTTCATAATATTTATCCCCACACTCTTCCGATATCTACATCAGAAGAAATTGTTTTTCTCCAAAGGAGCGGCTTAGCCATATGTAAAGAAATATTGACGATTGATTCAAAAAACTCAAATCATTCAAACCGAAACATCAATTGTTATACCCTGTATTCCTCCAAAGGAGTCCTTCGGACAAAATTCCATCATTCCAATTTTCCATTTTCCATTATCAATTGCGGCTTAGCCGCCATATGAG
>JAADIR010000107.1 GCA_013151245.1 Chlorobiota bacterium | reverse complement strand
CTTTGTAATATGTAAACGTAATGATACATTTCTCTTTTTTTTTCGAGCATGCTGCGGCGGAGTTGGAGCGCGGCTGTAAAGCAAGAACCGGCTTCGTTCCGATAAATCGGGACTACGCCGCGTTCGGCTTCTTTTTCGCTTCGCTTCTCTCAGAAATGTTTTACCGCAAAAGCTCTACCGGAGTGACTCTTTAAATATTTCTCGAATTTTAGAGCTTTCTCTTTCTCTCTAAATGCTATCGCGGTCTTTATTTCCCAGGGTTTGTAATTGGACGTATGCTCGCAGCCGCCTTCGTTGTGTTTTTTTAATCTTTTCTTGAGGTCGGTTGTGTAACCCGTATAGTATTTGTCAGGATTGCGCTTGCTTTGTAATATGTAAACGTAATGATACATTTCTCTTTTTTTCGAGCCTGCTGCGGCGTAGTTGGAGCGCGTTTGCTAAGCGTGAACCGGCTTCGTCCCGATAAATCGGGACTACGCCGCGTTCGGCTTCTTTTTCGCTTCGCTCAAACGAAGCCGAGTGGAGGTGGCGGGAGTCGAACCCGCGTCCGAAAATATTTTTCAGTGAATTTCTACATGCATAGTCTGTCTTTGAGTTTCATCTTTACGGCTTCGGCAGACAGAATCCGTTAAGACTATTCCGGTAAAAAGTTTCGCCGCTCCTACCCGGAAGCTCGGATTGGCTATCATACCTTTGCGGCGTTCTGTCTTCCCTCGGTATGAAAAGGAAAGGAGAACGGCTGCGTTTAATTTACGCAGCTAATGCGTAGTTGTTGTCAACTATTTTTTTACCGACGTTTTACGTGTCTTCGGCGAACACGGCATGCAATTCAAAGAACAAATAATCCCGTCGAAACCAATTTCACCCCCAATTTTTTTGAAGTATATCAATGCGGGTATTTTATACAATAAAATCTAACGGCTGTTCCATTCCGGTTCGGGAACTCTGTTAAATTGATTTTCAGCTCTTCCCAAAATAAAAAGCAAGTCCGAAAGACGATTCAGATAAACTACGGGAAATTCCCCGATATTTTCACCGTCGCTCAGCGTTACGACAATTCTTTCGGCTCTTCGGCAAACGCTTCTGGCAAATTGCAATAACGACGCGCCTTTAGAGCCGCCGGGAAGGATGAATTTTTTCAATTCCGGCAATGCGCTATTAAATTTATCAATATCGTTTTCAAGTCGGAGAATATCATCTTTGCCCGTTCTTTTAAGGAACGATTTTTTTTCGTCATTTTTAATTGGCGCGGCAAGGTCGGCGCCGACATTAAAAAGTTCGTTTTGAATTCTTGTTACTACGGAAATAATTTCAGAGTTTTTAATTTCTGTTAACGAAACGCCGAGAAGACTATTCAACTCGTCAATCGTTCCGTATGCTTCAATTCTTAGGTTATCTTTAGGAACGCGCTTTCCGCCAAAGAGAGAGGTTTCTCCCGTATCGCCTGTTTTTGTGTAAATTTTCATTTTACAAACGGAAGTTCGGTCTTTTTAATTTTAATTTGTTCGCCGCCTATATTCAATTTCAAATTGTGCTCGTCGTCGGCGTACTTGCTTTCAATAAATGCAAGACCGACGTATTTACGCAAAATCATGCTTTTCGTAAGACTTGTAATTTCGCCGATGGGATTTTCTTTTCCGTCGTAAATCTTTTTATCAAAATTTGTAGTAATCGCATTCTCAAACGAAACGCCGATAAGAGTTTTTGTCGAAGAAATTTCTTTGCGCATTTCTTTCAAAGCTTCGCAGCCGATGAAACGTCCTTTATCCCAGCATATTTCATTTTCAAGTTTCAGAGCGAACGGCGAGATAAAATCGTTTATCTCTTGCGGATATTCCGGGACGCCCGATTCGATCCTTAATTTTTCATAAGCTAATTCGCCCGCAAGGCTAAAATCAAAGAGCTTCGACGATTCAATTATCAAATCGAGAATAGGAACCGCAGAAATTAAACTTCCGAAAACTAAATATCTATTAATATTCGCATTCGAAATATTTGCCGCAAAGAAAGTATTCTCTTCCCAAATAACATAAGCTATTTTTCCTTTTTCAAGACTATCAAACTGGCTGCCGCCTACAACAGACATAAAGGATTTCGATTGCGGTCCAATAATTTCAAATTGAAAATAATTATTCGAAACATTTTCAATAATAATATCTTCGAGAGTGGAATACCGCTCAATCCAGCGGAATAGTCTTTTCCGCGGCGCGAATCCCGCGCGGACAATGGCTAAATTATCAAGATTTAAGACGGCGGCAAAGTCAATGATTTTTCCTTTTTCATTTAGAAAAAGCGTATGCTTTAGCGCATGAACTTCAAGGTCGTCCAACTTATTCGTCGATATTCTATTTAAAAAAGAAAGAACTTCTTTTCCGAACATTTTAATCAGCAGATTTCCCGTCGTGTTTCTCAACGCAACGCCGTGGCGCAAGGCGTCATATTCTTCGGCAACATTGCCGTACACATCGGCAAATCCGTTTTCATTCAACTGAATATTCGGATAATATTCTTTTAAAGAATCACTGAGCGACTTAATATTTTTTTCGATAATGTTCGTCATAACAAATCAATAATATCTAAACCACCTTGGACTTCGTTTTGTTACGTAAAGACTTTTTGTCGAATCCCAATAAAAAGGAATTGAATCGACGACTTGAATATAACTCGTTGAATCGACAAATAGATACTCGTAGTAATCAGGATATCTGTCGTCGTTCACATTTGCCATAGTGCGTTTGTGAACAATACCGACATACGTTTCCATCAGATGCGGCTTCTTTCTGATTCCGTCAACAAGGAAAAAGTTATAGTCCCGATGACCTGAAATAATTCCCGCTTCGTAATCAAGTTGGATATACGGAGTTCTTTTATACTTCCAAGTTTTCATTTTCATCGAATTAAATCCGCCATGTATAGGAACCTCGGCTTCCCACAAAACATTAAAATCATCGTTCGAACATTCGAACAATGTAAGGAAGAAAAACGCCGTTCCGAGTTTTGTGCTGTCGAGATTTATAAAACTCGATTCATATCCGGTTACGTTGTTCGTTTCAATAAATCTTTCTCCGGGTTTTGATTTTGCAATTACGGCAAAGATATATTGAACTCCGTCTTTTTTGTAATAGAGTACGGCTTCTTTAGGAACGTTGTATGTGTAAGTTCTGTCAAATTTTACCAGATAATCGCCTGCGGGATAATTATCGATGATATACTGTCTAAGAGCGATTGTATCGCAGGGAGTTCTGCTGCCGGATTCTTTTTCTTTTTGTTTTAAATTATAGCTTCTCAGCTCTTTATCCTTCGACGAAGAGAATTCCGTATTTGCTTTTCCGCCGCGATTTCGGCTCTCCTTTTTTTCAGAACAAGAATAAACAAATATTAAAAATACCGCTACTAAAATAAAACTTAGAAATTTCATGGCTTTACCAATTAAATGTTTGTTGTTTTTAAAGATAAAAAAATTTTCAAAAACAATTTACACTTATAATTTATTAAAGTTAAATGATTCGGAATGAATTCCGCCGCAATTATCGCTTCTCAAAAATCGCGGCGGCATAAAACTATTTAGAATACTCTTCGAAAAAATAGACCGAACTGAGAAGACCCTTCTTAAAACTATCCAAATGAAAATGTTCGTTCGGCGAATGAATGTTCTCGGAGTCCAAACCGAGTCCCATCAAAATTACCGGAGATTTCAATTCCTTCATAAATTCGACAACAATAGGAATTGACCCGCCTTCGCGAGTGAATACAGTTTCCTTTCCGAACGCTCGGGAAGTTGCGCGCGCAGCCGCTCTAATAGCTCGATGCTCAATCGGAATAACAACCGGAGCGCCTCCATGCATTTCCCTAACTTTTATTTTCACGCTATTTGGCGTCAAAGACTTAACATGTTTAGTGAATTCTTTCACGATCGTTTTCATATCTTGGTTCGGCACTAATCTCATACTGATTTTAGCCGTTGCCTTTGAAGGAAGCACTGTTTTAGCGCCTTCCTCCGTATAGCCGCCGTAGATTCCGTTACAGTCAAGAGTCGGGCGCGTCCAAAGTCTTTCAAGCGTTGAATACCCTTTTTCGCCGTACAATTCTTTAACGCCGTATTCTCTTGCAAATTTCGCTTCGTCGAATTTTAACTTTTTGAAATTATCTTTTTCAAATTTAGCGGCTTTCTGAACGTCTTTGTAGAAATTAGGGATTGTAACTCTTCCGTTTTTGTCATGAAGTTTGGAGATTAATTTTGCAAGTTCGTTTATCGGGTTTGCAAAAGCGCCGCCGAAACTTCCCGAATGCAGATCTCTGTTGGGCCCGGTCAATTCTATTTCCATGTATGCAAGCCCGCGCAACCCGTAGTTCAAGGTTGGAACGCCTTTCGCGTATAAACTTGTGTCGGAAATTAGAACGGCGTCGCACTTTAGTAATTTTTTATTTTCTTTATTTTTTAAAAATGTTTCAAGGCTGGGGCTTCCGATTTCTTCTTCGCCTTCAATCAGAAATTTCACATTCAAAGGAAGACCGCCCGAATTTTTCATAATCGCTTCAACCGCTTTTATGTGAACAAAATTCTGCCCTTTATTATCATTAGCTCCGCGCGCATAGATCTTTCCGTTTCTAATTTCCGGTTCAAACGGTTGAGACTTCCAAAGCTCTATCGGGTCGGCGGGCTGAACGTCGTAATGTCCGTAAATAAGCACTGTAGGTTTATCTTTTGCTCCAAGCCATTCGCCGTAAACAAGCGGGTGTTTATCGGTTTTAAATATTTTTACTTTTTTCATTCCCGCAGCTTTCAGCTTTCCGGCAACAAACTCGGAACATTTTTTTATATCCTCCTTATATTCCGGCAAAGCGCTCACGCTCGGAATGCGGAGATATTCTTTTAATTCTTCAAGGTAATTATCAATATTTTCTTTCACATATTTAACAACAGTTTCCAATTTTTTCACCTAAAGTTTTTTGTATATTTTAATCACTAAAAGTAAAATATATTTTTAATGTTTGCAACATTCATTTTTATTTATTTTGAACTTTACTAATTTAAACTTTAATTGATAATTTACCGTTACATATTAAAAAATCACTTAGGTCCGTTTCTTTATTCAAATTTTATTCTGTTTGCCGTATTGCTTTTACAATATTTGATGAAAGTAGCCGACAGACTAATCGGTAAAGGATTGAGCTTTTGGGTAATCTCACAGTTCATACTTTACAGTCTTGCATGGATGCTTGTTCTGGTTGTGCCTATGTCGGTTTTGGTTGCGGCAATAATGGCGTTCGGCTCAATGTCGCAGAATAACGAAATTGCAATTATGAAGGCTTCGGGAATAAGTTTATACCGGATGATGCTTCCGCCGCTTCTGGCTTCGGTTTTTATCGCTTTCCTTTTAATTCAGTTTAACAACAATGTTTATCCGGATACAAATCATGCGGCCAGAATTCTTTTGCAGGACATCTCGCGTCAGAAGCCCACATTGTCGCTGGTCCCGGGCGTTTTTTCGCAGGAAGTAAAAAATTATGCGATTCTTGTACGAGAGATTAATCCAATAACAAACGAGCTTTCGGAAATCACAATTTACGATAATTCCACTCCGAATCAATCGAACGTTATCACAGCGAAGCGCGGAAAGATTTATTTTTCAAAAGACCAAACTAAGTTAATCATGGATCTCCGGCAGGGAGAAATCCACGAAAGAAGTTTAACGGATAACAAGAATTACAGACGCCTTATTTTCAAGAAACATAGAATTGCAATGAACGGCGAGCAATTCTCCTTCAAACAATCTTCCTTTGGCGGAAGGCGCGGCGAGCGCGAGTTAGGCGCGCCTGAAATGCTTGTTATTGTTGACAGTCTGGAAAAGAAGCGCGGAGAATTATATTCTGCTCTCGATCGGAAAATCGAGAAACAATTTCTTCCGGATTCAAACAAAACGGCATTTGCTAAAAACAGAAGCGCTCTGCGGGATAGAATTATGCGCATCAAAGAAAAAGTAAAAACGACGAGGGGAAGAATTTTTTCTTCGGTAGCGTCGCTTGAAAACAACAAAAAGAATCAGAATAAATTTTGGGTGGAGATTCATAAAAAGTATTCTCTTCCGGTTGCATGCATCATTTTCATCTTAATCGGCGCGCCTTTGGGAACGATGGCGCGTAAAGGCGGCTTTGGAGTCGGCGCGGGAATTAGTCTTTTTTTCTTTTTGATTTACTGGTTCTTTTTAATCGGAGGAGAAAAATTTTCCGACAGAGGAATGCTCTCCCCTTTCTGGGGTATGTGGAGCGCAAATATTCTTCTCGGTTTGCTGGGAATTTTTCTTACGGTTAAAGCCGCGAGGGAAAGAGTGACAATCCGTTTCGATTTCTTGCTCAAATTAATTCCGAAAAGTTTAAAACAGCGTCTTTAACAAATGAAGATAATCGACAAATATATACTAAAGCAGTTTATTCAAATTATTCTATTTGGCTTGCTGGCTTTTATTCTGCTCTTTATCATTATTGATTTGTTCGAAAAGCTCGACGACTTTATAGACAAAGACGTTCCGAAGATAATCATTCTCAAATATTATTTTGTTTCGCTTCCCGAGATCACGCGGTTGATATTACCCGTATCGGTTCTGCTCGCCGGACTTTTCACAATCGGCAACATGGTTAACCACAACGAGCTTACGGCTTTGAAAGCGGGCGGGTTGAATATTTACAGATTTATGGCGCCGTTTGTCGTCTTTAGTTTTTTGCTTAGTCTTTTCGCAATCTATTTCGGCGGTTTTGTTGTGCCCAACGCAAATAAAGAAAAGATTTTTATTGAACAGACCTATATGAAAAAAGGCGTTGTGAGCGCCGGAAATAACGTCTATTTCCAAGACGCCGAATTTCGCATCGTAACCATTTCATTTTACGACACGCGGAATAATCAAGCTAACAGAGTCAGCATCCAGGAATTTGATTCAACGGACGTCACAAAAATGACATTGAGAATTGACGCTCACAGAATGAAATACGATGCGAAAAATAATCAATGGATACTTTTGAACGGCGTACGTAGAAGGTTTGTTGACAGTCTGGAATTTCTTGCCGATTTTGACACTTTGAAGATGGCTAACCTTAACTTTAGTCCGCAGGACGTAATCAAAAAACAAACTAAGCCGGAAGAAATGACAATTCCCGAACTTGCCGATTACGCGGCTGAACAAGTTAGAACCGGAAATAATCCTACGAGAATTGAAATTGAATATTATTCCAGATTTGCTTTTGCATTTTCAAGTTTTGTAATTATTCTTTTCGGTCTTCCGATTGCGGTTGGGAAAAAACGGGGAGGAATTGCGATCCAATTCGGAATCAATCTGCTGATCGCCTTTTCCTATTTGGTGCTGATGAAGTTGGCGCAATCTTTCGGAAAGAACGGCGTATTTGATCCGCTGCTTACCGCTTGGGGCGCAAACGCCGTTTTCTTTACGATAGCAATTATCAACCTCTACCGTATTAGAAAATAAAAATCGCGCAATAATAAAAGCGGTTTTAACTAACGCCGTCGTGTGTTTTATTTCGAAAATCATGTTCCGCAATATTTTAATATGCGTCAAAAACAAAAAAGCGTCATTGCAATTTTCGTAACATGAGTAAAGTAAAATAAACTAAGTCTATTTTGTTTTGAATTCGAACACGCCGTTCCAATCTTCTTCGGGCGGATTTTCCAAATAGTACTGACACCTTTCCAAATGCGTCCACGACGGTCTATCATTGGGGTTAAGCTGAATTGCCCGATCGAAATAATCCATTGCGGAATTGAAATTTTTCTTAATATACTCTTCATAGCCCATCAGATAAGGCTCAAGTTTTTTCAGTTTTTCTTCCGCTTCCTTTTCCCCGGCAAAGCCCAGAATTTCATAGACTTTTGTCGGTCTTTGTTTCCCTTTAACCAATATGTGGTCGAGCATTCTTACGACGATTCTGTCTTTTACCATCTGATAAGTTTTATCGCTTATCATAATTTGAGAACCGTACTCGCGATTGGCGCCCTCCAAGCGGGAAGCGAGATTTACGTTATCTCCCATCACGGTATAGTCAAACCGCTTTTCGCCGCCGATATTTCCGACGACTGCATTACCCGTATTAATACCTACGCGTATGTTAATCCTTTTTTTTACGTCGGATTCTTTTTTCGCCAGCTCTTCAATTTTTCGCGTCATAAGAATTGCGGCTTCGCAAGCTTTGTAGGCATGATTTTCCAGCGGAAGAGGCGCGCCCCAAAATGCCATAATGGCGTCCCCCAAGTATTTATCAAGCGTTCCGTTGCTTCTCAATATTATCTCAGTCATTTCCGTTAGATAATAATTCATAATTTTAACGACTTCTTCCGGTTCTTTGTCTTCGGAAAATGCCGTAAAATTCACAATGTCGCTGAAAAGAATTGTTAACGCTTTCTTCTCGCCGCCTAGTTTCAGTTTCGACGGGTCTTCGAGAAGCTGATTTACCAAAACTCCGCTCACATATTGCGAGAACATACTTTTAATTTGAACATTCTTTTTCCGCTCAATATAAAAGTTGAATGCGGAACTCCCGAAATATCCGAATATCACTGCTATTGACGGATTCACTATCGGCGTGACAATTTTAAAATGAATGAAAAAATAGACGCTAAGTTGATAAATTCCGTAAATAAATGACGCAACAATTACAAGCGTTAATAATTCAAGTAAATATTCGTGCTTTGTTTTGATTTGTTTTAAGATAGAAGCAAGGATAAAAAGAAAAACAGTCAACAAAAATGAAACGCTCCCCACGGAAGAAATAGACTGAACAGAGATGAAATTATTATCAATAACATTTTGAATTGCATTTGCATGAAAGAAAACGCCAAAGATTTGATTGCTTCCCTGCAGCTCGTTTTGCGCCACCGAAACGGAAATTATGTCTCTATCTTCCGGCATCGTTGAACCAATTAGCACAATCTTATCTTTGAAGACTCCATTCTTCAGCAAACCGAAATCGGGATCGTCAAAGGTGTTTATGTCAACGCCTAACTCCAATTCGTCGGTGGTCTTAAAATCTTTATCGTCAAGCGCGTCAATAAAAGGAACGCGCTTAAAATGCTCGCTTTGGTTACTGCCGTAAAAATTAATTAAAAACGAATAATCATCATATTTGGGAATTGTTTTACCAAAGTAAGAAAAATAATTATTCCCTTTCGTTGCAATAAAATTGGGCGGCAGATTATAATACTTATTCAGCAGCGCAAACCCGAACGAAGGAACTTTCCTCTGCGTTATCTGAGAAAAAACGTAAGGATAGTATCTTCTGGCAACGCCGTCGTCGTCGCGCCATACTTGAACGATACCGATTGAACTGTCCGCTCCGAAAAATAAATTGGAGTAATTTTCGTGCGCAAACTTTGTTATCACTTGATGCCGTCCTGAAGAAATCACTTTGGCTTTTTTGCTTTTCAACTGTTCGAAAATGTATTCGCGCTCGACGTCTAACTTTCCGGCGACGACGACATTTCCAAGTTCTTTTATCGTATAAAAGAGTATTGAATCATTCGCCGCCGAATGCGTATCGGGATCGGACATAACGATATCCAGCCCTATTCCCTTTGCGCCCGCTTCTTTCAAATTTCGAAGAACATGAGCAAAAAGATTTCTTGGCCAGGGCCAGCGGTTCATCGGGGCGGGAATTTGCGCGTACGATTCTTTGTTAATTTCAAGAATGATTATTTCAGAAGAGACAGGCAGTTCAATTTTTCCGCGGGCGTCAAATCTATCGTCTAAAAATTTTAATTTTAAATCTTCTATCGGGGAAAAAGAGAAGAAAATATTTTCCGTAAGAATTATGGTTATCAGTCCCGTGAGAACTGCGGCAAGAAGAATGGAGAACCCCGATCCGGCGCTTTTCTTAAATAACTTTGCCATATACTAAAAAATGAATCTCGCAGACATTCCGAAAATGGAATTATTGCTTACGTCTTTGATCTTGTAATATCTTGCCTGAAAATCAAGCTGCAGATTTTCTAATATTTTATAGGACCCGTAAAAATCAATTGCAAGTCTGTCGTAATCTCCAAAGCTTTTTCCGCCCATCAAAGTAAAGGTTAACAAGTTTTCGATTAGTTCAAACTTTCCGCCCAAAGTTAAAGTAGTATATGAATAATTTAACCCGCCGACGTCGCTTGATGAATGCTGGATTCCCAAAATACTTGAGAAAAAATCCGCCCACTTGCTGTCTAAATTACCTAAAACCGTCAGCATTGACGCGTCCGTGTCGTAAAGCGAATTATCTTGTCTGTCGGACGAAGTGAAACTAATCCGCATTTTGTGAATAGCTTGCGCGAGAAACGAATAAGAAACGGACGCCGAAAAATTGTTCGTGCCGTTATCTATTCCTAAACTATCCAAACGCCCGTTTGAATTATCGTATCGCGTAAACCCGAACGTAAAACTCGGCAGCCCTTTTTGAAGATAAACCGACACGGACGAATTGATTGTTTGAAAAGTAGTAGTCGCCGGTTTCGTGTTGTGCAAATTATCAACTAAATTTTCATACCCTAGCGATAAAAAAACTTTATTTGAAAAGAATTTAATTCTGTCGAGCAGATTAATTCCCCGTACGTCTGTTCTGAGATAGCTTTGTCCGAATGAATTAAATTCATTCCCGCGATAGAGATATTTTGCTTTAAAATAATTGCCGAAATAATTTAACCTAAGCGAAACATCCCCGGCTAAAGAAGAAAGATTACCCGGTTGCACCGGGCTTAAAAATTGATTTACCGTGATAAATGAGGATAAATATTTTTTATAATTCTTCAAATCGTCCGGCGTAACATTCAGAAAAGTATTATTTGAAAAAATATCGTCGATTTCCTCGTCGGTTAAAGTGCCAGTAGAGATATCCGAATTATAAATGCTGTAAGCGGCTTGTCCCTTTACCTCAATTTGGTTATTGTCAAATCCAAACCGGAAATCCGTTCCGAACAGAGCGTTCTCCTGAGGTTTTCCTCCGAAATCAATAGAATTCATTTCGTCTTTTGCATGTAGATATGAAAGTCCAAACGAATAGCTCCTTCCTTCTGCGGCGGCGCGCGCGCTGAAAAGATTCCTGTCGAAAACGCCGTATTTAACAAGCCCGTACGGCTTTCCGTATTTATTCTGATCGATCTTAATGACGTTAGGAGATAATGGATCAACGTCATAAGTTTCAAGCAAAGTTCCCTCAACAGAACGATTGACCTGTCCGTAAGCGGCGTCAAATTTGAACGCCCCCAACCGAAGTCCTCCGGCGGCGCCGCGCACGCGTTTGCCGTTGAGAATTAATTCGGGGAAACGAGGGAAATTGTCGCCCAAACTAAGTCCGAACCAATTGTTTGCAATCTCAAAATTATATCTGTTTTGAGGCTGAACTTCTGCGCTTTCTTCGCTTGTAAAATAAAGCCTTGCTTTTACTCTCCAGTTCTCGTAATTCCCCCTAAAGTGCGCTCCGATATTGTTATACCAATTTTGTTCATTGTTGAACATCTCGGTTCTTGATTCCCCTTCAACGTCAACATAGTAATCAAACGTCGGTGAAATGATTGACGATTCCGAATCGTAAACAACGGTAAATTTTGTTGAGACGGAATGGTAGAATTTCCCGTCTTTATCATACAATTCAACTCGGACAACAGCCGGTCCGCCGGATAATGTACCCGGAAAATTTTCGGGATAAAAGACAATCAGATCCCCGCTGAATAACGCCATGGAAGAGACGTCAACGTTGTTGATGAATATTTTTGTAGCCGATTTGTCGACTTTATCCGAAGCTCGTAAAAGCGAAATTGAAATTAAAAGATCGCTTGCCCTGACAAGAGTATTTTTTTTAGGGTTTAAAATAATTATTTCATCATCCTTCTCGGAATGCGGCGTCACTTCGTAACGAAGCGGAGCGGCTAACTCCGGCGCCCCCAACGGATATGAAGAGACCGATCCGTCGGATAGACGTATCAAGAAAAAATAATCGATATACGGAGGCGACACTTGATCGGCGGGAATTTCTCCGGTTGCGGTATTCCCAAGGATGTTTAATTCTTGAGAAAAATATTCATTCTGTCCGAAAGCTTTGTAGGCGAACTCAATACTTGATACAGCCGAAGTTTGAAGCAATCCTACGCTAATTGATAGCGGAGCGCCTTCTTTGCCGTTATGAACATTGATATTGGAAATATAATCGTTAACTTGGGCAAATGATGAAGACAAAAGCAGAATCCAGAAAAGAAAGAAATATTTCGCTTTTTTCATTACCTCAACTCTCAAAATGAATACAAAGCAAAGATAAGAGAAAAGTTTAATTATTACAATTATTAAGCCGTTATATTTATTTCATTTTTAATAAGAATAGCCGCGTTCACAAAGTAAATGCGGCTATTAAATATCTCGCAGTCGGCGGAGTAAAAATGCCTTAGTCGGCTTTTTCGAGAACTTCTATTTCATATTCTCCATCGTCCGTTTCGATTTTATATTTAACGGTTTTTGTTTTTTTAACATTTTTTAATTCATTTAATAAATTATCAGGAGTCTTTTGAATTTTCACCGAACCGTTTGACGTGATGAATGCGGTTTTTCCAGCTTCCACCGTTCCCTTTTCTTTCAAACCGCCTTTCCCGAAAACGTCGATAATCCCTTTTTCAACGACTAATATTGTTTCGTCGTCGTTTACCTTAAAGAAACCGCTTGTGCCTCTGATAGAAGCCAATCCGGTGGGAGTTGTAAACTTAAACTCTTCGTCTTTCTGTTGAGTTATATCAAATTGAACGACGCCGGATTTGATTTCGGTTTCTTTATTCTGCTTGCCGTCTTTTGGTTCGCCGAATATTTCAATTTCGGTTTCCGGTCTAACGCGTAAAAGCGAGCCGTCTAAAAATTCAACAACCGCAATCGAACGCTTTCCGGTTTTCACTCCGTCGCCGTTGCCGAGCGGAGTTCCTAGTTTTGCTTTTTCCCAATTTTTAACATCGGCTGATCTATAATTTACTTCTTTAATAATTTTCGAAATCATCGCAATAGAACTCTCCGGCTTCGGCGTCCAAACAGTTCCGGCAAATGACAAAAACGAAAACAATAAAATAAACGAAATAAAAATTTTATTTTTCATGGCTTCACCTAAGAAATTACAATTTTCTAAAATTGATTATGCCGTTGGGATTATTCTTTAGATACTCAATGAAACTAATTATTTCACTGCTTGTTAAAGGTTTTCCGTCGGGACCGATGATATTTTTTATTTGAAGAGAGCCGTTTCTCAGTCTGTTCAAAAAATCGTAAGCTACGGCGTCGTCAAAAAACAGAAAAACCTCTTCAAAATTACTGTTAATAAATTCAATTGTTTCCGGTTGAAGACTCATCAGATGAAAATTAATAATATCGCTTGCTAATTCATTGTTGCCGCCGGGGCCCGGAATAATTGCAATCACTTGAAGAACTATTTCATCTCCCGGGAGCCATTCTCTGTCAAGTAAATTACGCAAGTTAACAACCGTAATATTACCAACGTCTTTATCGATATAAGGCGTGCCGGATTTAAGAGCTTCTTCAAAACTTTCCGATTTATTTTTTCTTACGTTTGCAATTACTTTATATGAAGAGGCTCCTAAAACTTGACTCCAGCTAGCCATTACGCTTAAAGGGTCCTGCAGACTTTCTTGGGACGGGCTGAGAATAGTAATTGTCTGCGAAGGATTTGTCAACTCCATATCTTTTGAATCAGTTGCAAGCGCTTCCCCTTCAGGCGTTAAAACGGAACCGATAATTCTGTAGCTGCCCGCCGGGCGACCAAGCTGAACATTTTCGCTGATCAAGTCGCTGTTTGTTTCTACATTTTCAACTCTTATCTCTGAGTTGCCAATTTCGTCATTGTAGAAATCTCTGGCAAGAAAAGGCTCGGTTGTAAACGTCAGCATATCCTGAAAGGCTACGCCGTCGTTTTTCTTCCACTGCACTCTTCCTTGAAATTTGATCAAGTCGCCTTTCGGATTGATAGTAACTCTCATTATGCGCGGCATTCCCTCTAAATTATTAGCATAAATAAAAGCCGCCCAATCAATTTCCGGTAGAGGGTCAAAAACTTGGATGTTTACCGTGTATTGCGCTTCAATCGGTTTGTTAAATGCGAAGAGAAAAACCGAAAGCGCGCCGAGAAGAAATAATATTTTTCTCATTTTAAACCTCTGTTAAATTCAAATATTGAAATCGAAAAAAGGAAATTATTCTCCAACTGTATTTAAGATACGATATTTATGAATAATTAAAAGTGCCGACAATCACAGTTGGCGAACTTTAATTAATCTTATCGTTATTATTCGGATTGATAAATCCAAATTGCGCATTCGGCTGATGGTCCAATTTAATTTCGCCGAATTTAGATTCAAATTTTTCAATGTTATCTTTCAAAGCATTCAACAACATTTTTGCGTGCTGCGGCGTTGTGATAATTCTTGCGTGAACTTTCGCCTTGGGCGCTCCGGGAACAACGCGCGTGAAATCTATTACAAATTCAGCCGGTGAATGCGTAATGATTGCTAAGTTTGAATAGATGCCTTCGGCTTCTTTATCTCCCAGTTCAATATTTATTTGTTTCGGCAGCTGTTCTTTTTTTTGATTATTCATTTCATCTCCAAATTTAAAAATAAAAAACCCACAATCTATCAAACAAGTTAATAAATTGCAGGTTATCAATAAAATAAAATTAGTTTACTTTCTTAACTCATCCGCTTTGTTAAACGCTTCGGTTGATTTTTCGGTATTGCCCAAGTTGGCATAAATTTTACCCAAGATTTCCCATATTGCCGGTTCCTTTGAACCTTCTTCCGTTTGCAGATATTGCTCAATATACGGAAGCGCGCTTTCAAATTTTCCCTTGTAAGAATCGTCGGCGCTTTCGGCTTCTTCAGTCGCCATTCTTAACTTCTGACCCCATTTAATGTAAGTTAAGGCAATATTATAAACGGCGCTTATATATTCCGGATCAATTTTCAAAGCTTCCAAAAATTCTTTTTCGGCATTCTCATAATCGTTAGCATTAAGATAAAGAGAACCTAAATTATAATGATTCTGTTTATTCTCGGGATCTTTTTTCACAAGTTCTTTTGCCGCTGTCATCGCAACGTCAATTTTATTTGCTCCAATGTATGAGTTAAAAAGATACACGTTTATGTTGTCGTCGTCAGGATACTCTTTTTTACCTTCTTCTAAAACTTTAATAGCTTTATCGTAATCCGCCATCGCAGCAAGGCTGTCTTCTTTGTTTCCGTTGGTTGCAAAATCATTCATCTTGCCTACGGCTTTAGTATAATAAATTTCTCCGAGACGCGAATATGCATCGGCAGATTTCTTGATTTTCAATAAATCTTCCAAAACCGGAATAGCTAAATCGTAATCGCCGCGACTGAGATATGCGTAAACCAAATTGTCGTAGGTGGCAATAGAATCCGGTTGACATTTAATTGCAGTAGTGAAAGAAGTAATTGCTTTGTCAAAAAACATACTTGCGCTGTCGGCTGTGCTTACTTTGCCCGCGCGGTTAAATTGAGCAACGCCGCGGTTGAAATTATTAGCCCAATAAAAAGTTTTAGAATTATCAATTTCTTTTTCGAATTTGTTGCTTATCTTCAAAGATTTATCGTAGCTTTCGAGCATTTTGTCAAAGTCCCCTTTCTCGCCGTAAACATACCCGAGCAAATAAAATCCCTCGTCGCTTTTTGGATTTTTCTGGACCTCCTGCTGTAGAACTTCTAAAGCGCGGTCTAAGTTTTTCTGCTGAATATAAAGCTTCGCGCTGGTCAATTCAGTTGACGAGCATGAGAATGCGGAAAGTCCAAATACCATTGACGCCAATACAATCAATGCCAATACTTTTTTCATTGTTTCTCCTCTAAATAATTTTGATTAAGTAAGAAAAATTACCAATTTAAATGACCTTTATCAAGCAAAACCGATTTATCGAACAAATAAAATTTTTCAGTTAATAAGAAACGGAACAACTTAAAATCAAAAGCAAAAGTATTAAACGTTTTTCCCATGTTCCTTTTAACCTTTTCTCCTTTTGACCTGGCGTGCAACGTTCAGTAGTCATAGGTTTTCGCATTTACTCATACTCCCATTTTCTCATTCTCTCCTTTCTGCCTTCTTACCTCTTTGCCTTTTAACCTTTGAGCCTTTGTTCCTCTGTTTCTTTTCTCCTTTCTCTCTTTCACGCGGTTCTTTTTTATTTTTTTTGCAGCCTTTGTTTTAACTTTGATATGAAAATTGCTATTTCTAAACAAAAAGAATATTTTTCGGAACTAATAAATAAGGAAATTATATTTTATGACTACAGAAGAAATTATCCGCTCGGTGCCCAAAGTATTGCTTCACGATCACCTTGACGGCGGCTTAAGACCGCAGACCGTCATAGACCTGGCGAAAGAAATTAATTATGATAAACTTCCCACTACCGACGCCAAAGAATTAGCCGAATGGTTTCACCGCGGCGCCAACAAAGGAAATCTTGTCGAATTCCTTCAGGGGTTCGAACATACAATCGCAGTTATGCAGACAAAAAAATCATTGGAACGCATTGCCTATGAAATGATGGAAGATATGCGCAAAGACGGCGTCTGCTATATAGAAACAAGATTTGCGCCTGTATTCCATACACAGCAAGGACTTCATTACGACGACATAATAGACGCCGTTCTAGCCGGTTTGAGAAAAGGCGAAAAAGATTTCGGAGTCGGGTTCGGACTTATTTTGTGCGGAATGAGAAATATGACCGACACTCTTGAATTTGCCGAATTGGCGGTTAACTTCCGTCACCAAGGCGTTGTAGGATTTGATCTTGCGGGCGAAGAGGGCGGATACCCTCCGAAAAAACACTTGGACGCTTTTCAATTTATTCAGCGCGAAAATTTTAATATAACAATCCACGCTGGAGAAGCATTCGGAATCGAATCGATTTGGCAGGCAATACAATATTGCGGCGCGCACAGAATCGGACACGCCACAAAGTTGAAGGACGATATGACTTTTGACGCAGAAGGAAACATTATCGGGATGGGCGATTTGTCGCAATACATTCTCGACAAACGCGTTCCGCTGGAAATCTGCCTTCTCAGCAACGTTCACACCGGAGCCGTTAAATCAATTGAAGAACATCCTTTCATCAAACTTTATAAAAAGAAATTCCGCGTCTTTCTGAATACCGACGACCGCTTGATGAGCGACACAACGCTGACAAAAGAATTCGCGTTGGCGACCGAGCTTTGGGACATCACCCTGGACGACATTGAAAAGCTTACCATCAACGCGATGAAGTCTTCTTTTATTCACTACGACAAAAGAATTAAGTATATCTACGACGTTATCAAACCGGGATATCAAAAAATGAGAGCAGAATTATTATCACTAAAGGTTTAAGAAATGGCAAAAAAATTATTTAAAAATTACACATTCACTTTCGATAAAAACGAAAAAAAAATAATTACAAATTTCTGTACGAAGGCGATTTCACAGATGCAGAGCGACGAGAAATTTGCGCGCGACGTTCGAGCTTTCGAGTCGATAATTGAAAAACTGAACGAAGGAACGGAGGAAGTTAAATTCACCAAAGACGAAAAAATCCGCCTCGTTCATCAGTTGAAAGAAAACACGAAATTCATAAAACAAAAAATGGATAAAAGTTTTATTCTTATCAGATGGCTTTACAAAACAATGTACAATCAATACAATAATTTATTAACAAAACATTTTAGCGATTGATTATGAAAAACAGAAAAGATATTCACGCGCCGCGCGGAACCGAAATAACGGCAAAAGGCTGGATCCAAGAAGCGGCAATGAGAATGCTAATGAACAACCTCGACCCCGAAGTGGCGGAGAACCCGGAAGAACTTATTATTTACGGCGGAAGCGGAAAAGCAGCCAGAAATTGGGAAGCGTACGACGCGATTGTAGATTCCCTCAAAAATCTTGAAAACGACGAAACGCTCCTCGTGCAGTCGGGCAAACCGGTGGGAATTTTTAAAACCTACGCGGACGCGCCGAGAGTAATTATTTCGAATTCGATGCTCGTTCCCGATTGGGCGAACTGGGACGAGTTCCGCCGTCTCGAGCAGCTCGGTCTTACGATGTTCGGACAAATGACCGCGGGAAGCTGGATTTATATAGGCACGCAGGGAATTCTGCAAGGAACATACGAAACGTTTGCCGCGGCTGCGGATAAGCATTTCGGCGGAACGCTCGAAGGAAAATTCCTTTTAACGGCGGGCGTCGGAGGAATGGGAGGCGCGCAACCCCTTGCGGCTACTATGAACGGCGCGGCGTTCTTAGGGATTGACGTTGACCGCGAACGTTTACAGAAAAGAATCGACACGGGATATCTTGACAAAATTACCGAAAACTTTGACGAAGCCGTAGAATGGGTTCTTGAAGCGAAAGAGAAAAAAGTAGCTTTGTCGGTAGGACTCGTCGGAAACGCCGGAGAAATTTTACCGAAATTTTTAGAGAAAAATATCACTCCCGACGTTTTGACCGACCAAACATCCGCGCACGACACGCTAAACGGATACGTGCCAATGGGAATAACTTTTGAACAAGCTCTGGAATTGCGGAAAGCGAATCCCGAAAAATATATCGAGCTTGCAAGAATGACAATCGTTCAACACGTTCGCTCTATGCTTGAACTGCAGAAGCGCGGCGCGATTACGTTCGATTACGGAAACAACATACGCGGCGAAGCGAAAGAAAACGGCGTTGAAAATGCGTTTGATATTCCAGGATTCGTTCCCGAATACATTCGTCCCCTTTTCAACGACGGCAAAGGTCCTTTCAGATGGGCGGCGCTTTCGGGCGACCCGAACGATATTTACGAAACCGACAAAGCCGTGTTGGAAACTTTTCCCGAAGATAAAGCTTTGATTCGCTGGATAAAACTGGCGCAGAAGAAAGTTCATTTTCAAGGATTGCCAACGCGTATTTGCTGGCTCGGTTACGGCGCGCGCGCGAAGATGGGAAAAATATTTAACGATTTAGTGGCTTCCGGAAAAGTAAAAGCTCCAATCGTAATCGGAAGAGATCATCTTGATTGCGGCTCTGTCGCTTCGCCGTACCGCGAAACCGAAGGAATGAAAGACGGTTCCGACGCAATAGCCGACTGGCCTATATTGAACGCGCTGATGAACGCAATAGGCGGCGCAAGCTGGGTTTCGGTGCATCACGGCGGCGGAGTGGGAATCGGGAAATCGATTCACGCCGGAATGGTGATTGTTGCCGACGGAACGCCCGAAGCGGAAAAACGTTTGGAACGCGTTTTAACTTACGATCCGGGAATGGGAATCGTCCGTCACGCCGACGCGGGTTACGAACGCGCGATTAACAACGCGAAAAAATTCGGAGTGAAAATTCCGATGTTGAAGAAAGATTAAAAAACTTCGTCATTGCAATTCCGCGAAGCGGAAGAAGCAATCTGACCAACTGAGTATAACAGATTGCTTCGTCGTAAACTCCTCGCAATGACTGTTTTGTATGAGTTTGAAAATTAAAAAATAAAACGAGGTAAGTCATGAAAGTATTAGTAGCAACCGTAAAACCTTTCGCCGCAGAAGCGGTTGAAAAGATCAAAGGAATAATTGACGCCGCGGGCTACGAATTCGCGCTGCTCGAAAAATATGAAGACAATTCGCAATTGCTCGAAGCCGTTGCGGACGCCGACGCGCTTATTATCCGAAGCGATAAAATAACCCGCGAAGTTATGGACTCGGCAAAAAATCTTAAGATAGTAGTAAGAGCCGGAGCGGGATACGACAACGTCGATCTCGAAGCGGCAAGCGAAAAAGGAATCGTCGTAATGAACACGCCGGGACAAAATTCAAACGCGGTCGCCGAACTTGCTTTGGGACTAATGGTTTACGCCGCGCGCGGATTTTTCAACGGAAAACCGGGAACGGAACTGAAAGGAAAAACGCTCGGTATTCACGCTTACGGAAACGTAGGAAGGCTCGTCGGTAGAATTGCAAAGGGATTCGGAATGGAAGTTTCCGCTTACGATCCGTTTATCGCAAAAGAAACAATTGAAGCCGACGGCGTAAAAGTTTACGATTCAGTCGAAGAACTTTATTCGAACAACATGTATATTTCGCTTCACATTCCGGCAAACGATAAAACCAAAAAATCAATCAATTACGATTTGCTGAACAAAATGCCGAAAGGCGGAACTCTTATCAACACGGCGCGGAAAGAAGTAATTGACGAAGAAGGTTTGCTACAGCTTTTACGCGAAAGAAACGATTTCAAATACGTTTCCGATATAGCGCCGGACAACGCCGAATTGTTTTTGGAAAAGTTTAACGAACGCTGTTACTTCACTCCTAAAAAAATGGGCGCGCAAACCGCCGAAGCGAATATCAACGCCGGCTTAGCCGCCGCAAATCAAATTGTGAACTTCCTTGAAAAAGGAGACACGACGTTTCAGGTGAATAAATAAAAAATTTTATTAGCCCGCTGTTTGTGGGCTTTTTATTAAAAAAATTAAATGAAAAGAAAAAAAATATTTCAATTTAAAATAAGTTTAATTGGAACAAACCCTTTAATATGGCGAAGGATTCAAGTTCCTTCTAATTATTCATTTTGGGATTTGCACGTTGCAATTCAAGATTCAATGGGATGGATAGATTACCATTTGCATAATTTTGAAATGAAGGACCCATCTACAAATCAAAAAACTGAAATCGGAATTCCCTACGAAGAAGACGCGATGTGGGGAGGTAGAAAAATACTGCCCGATCATAAAACAAAAATTTCAAAATATTTTAACGAACATAACAAAAAAGCGATTTATGAATATGACTTCGGAGATTCGTGGAGGCATAATATTCATCTTGAAAAAATTTTAGAAGCAAACCCTAATGAAATTTATCCTCAATGCGTTGCGGGCAAAATGGCTTGTCCGCCAGAAGATTGCGGCGGAATCGGCGGATATTATAATTTAATTGAAATATTAAGCGATTCTTCAAACGAAGAATATGAAGAGATGATAGAATGGTTGGGAGAAAAATACGATTATGAACAATTTGACCCAAAAGACGTAGTTTTTGACGATCCGAAAGAACGGTTTGATTTTATGAACGATGAATAGAATTGTGCGTCATTTCGAAATTGTTATTCTATGAAAACTTCTATCCTTTGATGATTGGTTGTAATAATTTCATTTATACAAATATCGATTTGTTATGGAAAAATTATAAGATTGTAGTTTTGATTTCCGTATATTAACGTCAAACCCTAAACCCGCCTTTGTAATTTTCCGTAACAATATGCCCGTCGAATAAATGAATAACTCTATCGCCGTATTCGGCGTAAGTCGGCGAGTGCGTTACCATTACGACGGTTGTTCCGGCTTTGTTTAATTCTTCCAATAAATTCATCACTTCGTCTCCGTGCGAAGAATCAAGGTTGCCCGTCGGTTCGTCGGCGAGAATTAGTTTCGGTTTGCTCACAATCGCTCTCGAGACGGCTACCCTTTGCTGCTGCCCGCCGGAAAGCTGCTGCGGAAAATGATTTCGTCTGTGCATAATTTCCATTTGTTCCAGAACTTCATTCACTCTCGTTTTTCTTTCGCTTGAAGAATAACCCAAATATAGCAAAGGCAGTTCAACGTTTTCAAAGACCGTCAGTTCGTCAATCAAATTAAAACTTTGAAACACAAACCCGATATTCTCTTTCCTTAATTTTGCTCTCTGTCTTTCGGAAAAATTTGCGACTTCTTGTTCCAAAAAATAATACTCGCCGCTTGACGGATTATCCAATAGACCGAGAAGATTCAGCAGCGTGGATTTTCCGCAACCGGATGGTCCCATAATCGAAACAAACTCGCCTTCTTCTATTTTGATATTCACGTTATCCAAAGCGGTCGTTTCAACTTCTTCGGTAGTGTAGATTTTCTTTAAATTTAATGTTTTTATCATTGTAAACTCCTTATCCGGACAAACCGGAGCTTAGTAAATAGTAATTCTGTAATTAGCGAATATGAACAAATAAACACTTGGAATGACTGAATGATTGAATGACTGAATGTATGTATTTGAAAGAATATTTTTCATTCAAGCATACAACCGTTCAATCATTCTTTAATAAATTGCATTCAAAGATTAACTCCTATTTCCAAACATTTAACGGTTATTATTTAAATAATAAAAAACTGAAACCGGACAACACACTCCGGTCGCCGAGTTTTAAAATACTTGTTAATTTAGAATTATTTTTTCCGCATTACCAAAAGTATCGTATGAGGAAGTAATAACCTTCTCCCCTTTTTCCAGACCTTCCAAAACTTCAAATACTTGAGTGTTCTGTCTTCCTAATTTTATTTTTCGTTTAACCGCAAAGTCGCCGGATTTATCAATTACAAAGATCCACTGTCCGCCGGTTGTTTGATAAAAGCCTCCGCGCGGAATCGTTACGGATTCCGATAGTTCGCCAAGCTCCAATTTTATATGCAGCGTTTGTCCCCTTCTCAAATTCTCCGGCGCTTCTCCTTCAAAAATCATATCAACTTGAAAGCGACCGTTATTTACTTCGGGGAATACTTTTTTAACGACAAGCGCATAAGTCTTTCCCGAAAGAGCAAACTCTCCTTTCTGTCCTTTGTTAATACGCGCGATGTAATGTTCGTCTATTTCCGCTCTAACTTTAAATGAATCCACAGCGTCAATTTGTCCTAAATTCTCTCCCGGCGAAATCGATTCTCCTATTTCCGCTTTTAAAGAGGTAAGCTGACCGTTAATCGGAGCTTTTACGGTTAAGTTTTCCAATTGTTTTTTGGTCGCTTCCAAATTCTTTTCCATTTGATTTACTGAAATTTCCAATTGATTAATCTGCTGCAATCTAAAGAGACTATCTTTTTTAACGGTTTCTATTAATAGTTCTTTTCTTTTTTGCAGAAAAATAAATTGATCTTCCGATTGCTTGAACTCAAGTTCGGATATTAATTTTTTATCGTATAATTTTTTATTCATTTCATAAATCCGCTTTTGATTTATCGCTTGATAATCAAGGTCTAATATTTGAGATTGAAGGTTTAATCTGTTCTGCTCCATCGATAAACGAGTTCCTCGCAAATTATTTATTTGTTGAAACAATTGCGCTTCATTATACATCAAGCTTAACGTCATTTGAGCGTTTTCAAGTTTTAAAATCGGATCACCCGCTTCAACAAACGAACCTTCTTCAACATATTTTTTAACGACTCTTCCGCCTTCGGTTACGTCAAGGTAGAAAGTTTTAATGGGTTGAATTGTTCCGGAAATGGGAATGAATTCTTGAAACGGTTCATATTCTACCGTAGAAATTGTAATTCTTTCCTTATCCGCATTAAACTTGGAACTGTGATCGCCAAAAAAAATATTGTAGAAAATAACGACAGTAAATAATGATATCGCCGAAACGGCGAGTATTCTTTTAAGCGTCCATTTTTTCTTTTCTATTTGTTTGTCCATATTATTCTATTCGCTTCTTAAACTGTTAATCGGATTGGAAAGCGCCGCTTTTATTGCAATAATACTTACGGTAAAAAGAGCTATCGCCAACGCCATACTTCCCGAAATTAAAAACATCCAAACATTTATATTTATTCTGTAAGCAAAATTCTGCAGCCACTTATTCATTAAAATGTATGCAACCGGACTTGCAATTAAAGTAGATACGACAACTAACAAAACAAACTCCTTTGAAAGCAGCGTAACAATATTACTAACCGAAGCGCCGAGAACTTTTCTAATCCCGATTTCTTTTACTCTCTTTGCGGCGGCAAAAGACGTTAAGCCCAAAAGTCCGAGAGAAGAAATGAATATTGCAAGAACGGCAAAAAAGACGAGCAGTTTTTCTGTTTTGGTTTCCGATTTATATAATTTCTTATATGAATCCTCAAGAAAAATATAATTCGGCTTCTCGCCAGGAAGAACTTCTCCCCACGTTTTATTTATGTATGCAAGAACGTCTTTTTGGCTTTCCGGATCATATTTAACCAACATCGCGATATATTTTTCCGGCTCTAAGTAAAGCAGCAGCGGAGTAATTTTATTATGCAAGGATTGTAAATTAAAATCCTTAACTACGCCGACAATTGTTACTTCTTCCATTTTATTATTTCCTTTAGGCATACCGATTTTTTCCCCGATGGGATTATTAATATTCAACATCTTAACTGCGGTCTCATTCAGTATTACGCTTCTATTAATATCGGAGCCGAACTTCTCGGAAAAATTTCTTCCTTTAATAATTTTTATGCCCATTGCCTTAACAAAATCATAGTCAACGGCAACCGTTTGAAGATTAATAATATCCTCATTCGAACCGTCTATTACTTTAACCCCCATATTTTCGCGGCTATTTATTCCCGGCACGGTAAACGCGCCCGAAACGGCTTTAACTCCGGAATGCTCGCTTAATTTTTCTTTAAGCGTCTGATATTTATTTTTAGATTCGGGCGAAATTAAATTTAAGATTACGACATTTTCTTTATCATAACCGAGCGAAGTATTTAACATAAAATCTATTTGTTTATAAATTACGACCGTTCCGAAAATCAAAAGGATTGACATTATAAACTGAACGACAACCAGAACCTTCCGGACGGAGAAATGTTTTACGCCCGACACCACTTTATTTTTAATTATTTCCGTCGGACTGAATTTCGACAAAAATAACGCCGGATATACTCCCGCAATAAATCCGACAATAATTATCATAAATAATATTACGGCGCTCAGCGAGAAAAAATAATTTTCGTTAAGAATAATTTTTGTTTCAATAAAAGAATACGCCGAAGAACGGAAGAGTTGAAAGAGAATAAAAGAAATAAAAATCGACAGAAACGTTATCATCAGAGATTCAATTAAAAACTGCGTAACTATTTGCGAACGGTTCGCGCCGATTACTTTTCTAATCCCCACGTCCTTCATCCGCTCCAGATAACGCGCGGTAGAAAGATTTACGTAATTAAAGCAGGCAATTGCAAGTATAACAATTGCCGCAATAAGAAAAACCAAAACATACATCTTGTTTTGCTTTGGTCCGCTATCGCCGCGGAAATCGTTTATCCAATGTATTTCGGTTAAATTTTGAATTACAAATTCAATTCTGCTAGCAAACCATTCGCCCGCGTTTGCTTCGAGTTCTTTTCCAAGAGCTTGTTTAAGCGATTGCGGGGAAACGTTATCTTTAAGCAAAACATAGTTGTAAACGCTTCCCCACGAATTCCAAGGATGTTCGTCTTTTTCGCCCTTGGCGGCGAGCGTTTTGTATGAGATAAACATATTCAAATTCAAATGCGTGTTTTCGGGAATATCGTTTATCAGTCCGGTTACTTTATACAAATCTCCTTCTATCGTTAGCGTTTCGCCGACCGGATTTGTGTTTCCGAAATACTTTTCGGCAATTGACTTTGTTATAACAACGGAATAAGGTTCGGCGAGCGCAGTTTCGGGATTGCCGCTAATGAAAGGCAAGGCAAATACTTTGAAATATTCGGCGTCGGCGTAACAAGCGTTTTCTTCTTTTATTTTTTTTTGTTTGCGCTCGACTGTTATACCGTTATACGCCTTCAAAACTCTCGCGGCGGCTATCGCTCCCGGGAAGGCGTCGTTTATTGCCGGAGAAATTGCGGGCATTGAGCCGGCGAATTTCATTATATTGTTTTCTTGCCCCCATTTAACCGCGATGCGGTAAATTCTATCTTTGTTCGGATAAAAATTATCATAGCTGAATTCGTTGATTACGAAAATTAAAATCAAAAGACTTACCGTCATTCCAATTGAAAGACCGAGAATATTTATCAATGAAAAAGTTTTATGCTTTTTAATATTTCTAAATGCCGTTATTATATAACTTTTTAACATTGTTTAACCTTTTTATTTAAAAAAATTCTTTGCGAACTTTGCGTTTAATCTTTGTGCGCTTTGCGTGAAACAAAAACTTTTATTCGCTTCTTAAACTATCAATGGGATTTGCCAACGCTTTTTTAACCGCTTGAAAGCTGACGGTAACAAGCGCAATTGTTAATGCTATTCCGCCGGAGAAGATGAAAACCCATAAATTAATATCAATTTTGTATGCGTAATTTTGCAGCCATTTATTTACCAAATAGTAAGAAATAGGAAAAGCAATCACGTTTGCAATTACCACCAAAACAATATATTTTTTTGACGATAGAACAGCCAAGTTTGTAAGCGAAGCTCCAAGGACTTTTCTAATTCCAATCTCTTTCGTTCTTTGTTCAACCGAAAGAGAAGATAAGCTAAACAAACCCAACGCGGCAATTACGATTGCAAGGATTGAAAAATAAAGGAACAATTTCATTAAATTATTTTCAGCCGTATAAACTTGTTCAAACTTCCAATCCAAAAAACCATATTCAAAGGGCTGCTGCGGATTAATTTCCTTCCACGCATTTTCTATTTTTCCTAACAGCGCATTATAATCGGATGTTTTAACTTTTAAGGAAATTAAGTTGTATTCTCCGCCCCAAGGTTTATTTGTAATTATTAACGGGGAAATATTTTTATGAAGAGACGCAAAATTAAAATCTTTAACGACTCCGATAATTAAATGCTTGCCGTCCCTTGTTATTGTTTTACCAATCGGGTTTTTCCATCCGAACTGTTTTACAAGAGCTTCATTTACAATATATGCATCGTCGTCGGTTGACAGTTCTTTTGAAAAATTCTTCCCTTCGATTAATTTTATTTTATACGTTTTGAAGAAATCTTCGTCAACGTCAAGCGCGTTAATCGTCACGGGAGTGGAAAATCCTTCGGGAAAATATCCGTTGGAAGTAAACCCGTTTGAAGGAGCGGCGGACGAAGCCGAGACGCTTATTACTCCTGGAATTGTTTTTAAACGCTCTTTTATTATTTCCGTATGCTTCCGCGCATTTTCGTTTTGCAGCGATAAAAGAATGATGTTCTCTTTATCAAACCCGAGTTCTTTGTTTTTAATAAAGCTTAATTGCTCGTTCACGAACAACGTAATTATGATAAGCGAAACGGAAACGACAAACTGAAAGAGAATCAAAACGCTTTGAAATGAAAATCGCTTATGCCCTAACAGTTGATTATTTTTAAAAGCGTCCGTTACTTTAACCGAAGACAGATAAAAAGAAGGATAACTTCCGGCAATTAAACCGACCGACAAAAGTAAGGCAATCAAACCGGCAAGCTGAGCAGGGTCTAGCAAATCAATTTCATAAAAATTCGTCTGCATCAAGTTTCGATAAATCGGAGTGAAAAGTTTTGCCAAAAAAATTCCGACCAACAACGCGGCAAACGCAATCAGCATTGTTTCAAATAAAAATTGAAACGCAATTGATTTTCTATCGGCGCCGATTACTTTTCTAACGGCAATTTCCTTTGCGCGTTTTGTATATTGAGAAGTTGTGAGGTTTATAAAATTGAACGAAGCAATCAAAAGAATTAACGCTCCGATAATTGAGAAAAAATAAATATTGGTTAATCCCGATTTGCCGTAAACAAGATGAATATCCTTCAGCGGTTGGAGATACGCTTCATATTTAACGTTATATTGCGAAAGATCTTTATTAATATGTTCCCACATAAAACCGGAAAATTTTGATTGCAAAACTATCGGGTTAACGTTTTTTTTAAGTTTAACGTAGGTTATATATTGGTTTCCGCCGTTCCATCCCATCGAATAACGCGGATTTGCATAAAGCGTAGAAAAAGAAATCAAAGCGTTAAATTGAATTGTTGAATTTGCCGGCGGATTTTTAACCACTCCGGTTATCAGATATTCTTTCCCGTTTTCCGCGTGAAGCGTTTTGCCGAGAACGTCAATTTTGCCGAACAATTTTTTTGCCGCATACTCGGTTAAAACAATTTCATTGGGATTAATAAGCGATTTTGTTTTATTGCCTGAAATCAAATCGAAAGTAAAAAAATCCAAGAATGTCGAGTCGGCATAAATAACTCCGCCGATTCGTATCGGACGGTCGTTATTATTAAAATAAAAAACCTTATTTACCGAATGGCGAGTATAATTTTCTACTTCCGGAAATTCTTGTTTCAAATCAATTCCTATCGGCGGAGTGAAAGTATAAGATTCGTATTCAAGATTGCCTTCGCGAAACGACTCGACTGAAATACGGTAAATTCTGTCGCCGTCTTTATGAAAATTATCATAACTGAATTCAAAACGAATATAAAGCAATACCAAAATTACGGCGCCGACGCTAAAGCCCAATCCGAAAATGTTAATAAAAGCGTATGTTTTATTTCTCAGTAAATTACGGTATGCCGTGATAAAATAATTCTTTAACATTTTTTATTCCTCAATCCAACCGTCGTTTAATTTTATTATTCTGTCGCCGTATTCAGCGTTTTCTTTTGAGTGAGTTACTTGAATTATTGTCGTTCCGTTAGCGTTTAATTTTTTCAGCAGTTCCATTATTTCTTTTCCTTGCTCGCTGTGCAGATTGCCGGTAGGTTCGTCGGCAAGAATAAGTTTTGGCTCCGCGATAATAGCGCGAGCAACCGCGACCAATTGCCGCTGTCCGCCGGAAAGTTGATTCGGGAATAAATCCTTTTTCGCTACAATTTTAAATTCGTCTAATATTTCCGCAACCCGCGCTTTTCTTTCGCCGGATTTTACTTTTTGATAAAGGATCGGCGTTTCCAAATTTTCGTAAACCGTCAACTCGTCTATTAAATGATAACTCTGAAAAACAAACCCGATATATGATTTGTGCAGATTTGATAATTGCTTTTCATTCATCTTATGAACGGATTCATTGAAAAATAAATACTCGCCGTTTGAAGCGACGTCCAACATTCCGATAATATTCAGAAGCGTTGATTTGCCGGCGCCGGACGAACCCATTACGGAAACAAACTCGCCTTCTTTTATCTCCATATTTATGTTTCTCAAAACGTAAGTCTTTATGAATTTATTTTTATAGTATTTTTCTATTCCTTTGAGTTTAATCATTATAGTTTCCTAAAGTAAATTTTAGATTCGGAATATTTTATTTCACTCATCCTTCAAACTATCAACCGGATTAGCGAAAGCCGATTTAATTCCTTGTAAGCTTATCGTTATCAGCGTTATTAACAGAACCGAAATGATAGATATAATAAATATTTCCGGCGTAATTTTAATTCTATATGCAAAATTTTCAAGCCAATTATTCATAAAATAATATGCTATCGGAAACGCTAAAATCGCCCCAAGCAAAACAAGAATTATAAAATCTTTTGATAAAAACTTTAATATATCAAATACAGAAGCTCCGAGAACTTTCCTAATTCCAATTTCTTTTGTTCGTCGCTGAACTGAAAACATCACTAAACCGAAAAGTCCCATTGTTGAAATTAGAATTGCAATCGCCGTAAAGAAGTTGATTAATTTCTCAAATCTAATTTCGTTTTTGTAAAGATAGTTTAGTCTATCTTCTGCAAATTCATAATTCATCGGCATATCGGAAAGTTTTGTCCATTGACTTCGTAAAAA
>JAADIR010000214.1 GCA_013151245.1 Chlorobiota bacterium | reverse complement strand
AAAGTCGAGCCTAGAATATTTATTTGCTCTTGTAAAAGAATCAGCACCCTTCGTCTTGCGAATCGTCCTGTTCGGACGGCGGCGCAACGGGTTGAATCCTTTTCTTCTTCTGCGTTTCTTTTTTTGCAATCTGTTTTGCCGGAGCGCTTTTTTGCGTTTCCGTTCGATGCGGAATATTTGAAACCGCTCTTTCCCTTTGCCTAACGGCTTTCACGCCGCCGTCGGGATAGCCGATTGCGAGAATAATTCCCAACAAAACGATAATTACCGCTGAAATAAGATATATTTTTGAAACGTTTTTATTTTCGGTTTCCATCTCTTTCTCCAAATTTTTTTTCAATCCGTATTGTTAGAAAGTAAAACTATCTTTCAATCATTCGCCGCGGATTTTTTCTGAACTTCTTATACGGGTCCCAACTGCCTTTTTCAACTTTTTCCGTTATCCAGAAAACGCCCAGTCCCATAATTATTATAATCAAAACCATAACTCCGGCGTTTATCCCGAACAGTTCCGGCAGAGTTATTTTTCCCATCGGACCGCCTTTGTAAACGCCTTTAAGCCAATCGTAAAAAATATCTCCGAAAGACATAGTGCCTACAAAAGCTCCGGCTACAAAAGCAAGACCGTCTAATTTGCCGGTTGACGCGGAAACAAAACTTGTTCCCGGACAGTAGCCTCCGACGCCGAATCCCATTCCGAGTATCGCGCCTCCGACGAGTTGTCCCCAAATATAAGTCTTCGGGATAAATATTTTATCGAGGTCCAGCCAGCCGAACCAATTGAAGAAAAGAAGTCCCGCGCTTCCAACCATCAGCGTTGTGAAGAAGACCTTTATCATTGTAAAATCTTCAAAATAAAACTCGGCGGCAATTTTTCTTGCGTTTCCAAATCCGGCTCTTTCCAAAATATACCCGAACGCAAAACCGATTAAGATCGCCAAAAAATATTGAAATTCTATGCTTACGACGATTTGTTTAAAAATAGGCGCTATCATAACCAATACCTCCTAAATAAATATGCGCTGAAATATCCGACGCCGATTGCTACGAAAACAAATAGCCAAGCGCCGACGGCAAGCGTAATTCCGCCGGTTAAACCTTGACCGCTTGTGCATCCCCGCGCAACGCGCGCGCCGAGTCCCATCAAAATACCGCCGGCGAACGCCATAAAAATTCTTACTTTGTTTGTTATTCCCGGTCCTTTATGAATCTCGACTTTTGCGCGTTTGGCTTTTTTACCCGACCAGTAAGCTCCTATAATTAATCCTATGACTTCGAAAATCATAAAATTGCCGAGCGGAGTGTGCCCGCCGTGAAAATAGTGAGACCAGTAAACGTTAGACTGCGTATATTCTGGTGCAATCAGATTCCAAATATACGTTCCGGTTCTGGAGAGAAAACTTGAAGCTCCCAATCCTCTTCCGTAAACAAAATAAGTGAAAAGAAAAAGGAGTCCGAGCATAACGCCCGCAAAATAAGGGTTCCAGAATTTTGTCGGTCTCAAATCTCTATTCGGTTCCGGTTCCACGAGGTCTTTAAGTCCTTCCAGTTTTTCTTCAACTTTAACAGCCAAACTATCGGGAAGCAGATCTTCCAACTTAGAATCGGGGTCAACTTCTTTGCGCCATTCAAATTGTTTGATTATTCTTTCTTTCCAAAAATTAAAGTGATGCCTGTATAAAAACAGTTCGCTCACGTTTCCCGTAACCATCGAAAAGAACGCGGGTTTTTCTTCGGGGAAAACCGCGCCCATATAAACGTGAACCATTAAACCCGAAACGACAAACCCGACGGCAAGAAAATGAAGCGGAATTGCCCATTGAATTAGCCAAAGCGGTCCCAAATGAAACGCCATCGTCAAGCCCGTAAGCATAATAACCGGAGTCATTAAAGCGACAAGCAAACCGTAAAGTTTTTGTCCGGCGTTAAACGAACCCTGCGGCGGAAGTTCAACGTTGCTTTGTCCTATTATTCCCAACACTCTGATTTTCAGCCATTGGATATCGTTTTCATCGAGGCAGAGAGCGGAGTTCCCGAAAATTATGCACTGAAGAGCTTTTAACTTTTCTTTAATTCCGCCGCGCTTCAATGAGATCTCGGAAATTTTATGCTTTCTTAAATATTTACGGTAACCGAAAACCGTGTAAGCGCTGAACACAAGAATCCAAACGACTCCCAGCCAAATATGAAACTGCAGCATCGCGCCCGGAGTGCCGAAAAAATCTCTCACAATTGTGAGATAAAAATCGGGAGCGAATTTATAAAACGATGAAATAATTAAAGCCGCGCCGGTGGTAAGCATCAAAATCCAAGTAAAAGCGTTAAACCAATGAACGAGCATAATTGCGACGTCGTGTTTTTTCATTTTCCGCTGACGCATATTATCCATTTCCTTTGCGGAAAGTTTGGGCGGATAATCAAAATAATCGAGAGCTTTTTTAAGCTGATAAGTGGTTATATTATTCATCGATCGGTTCCTCCCCTTTTCTTAATTGCTCAAAGAAAGCCACCGCCTGTCCGGCAAATGTAGCCGCAACGGCTGTGAAAACAAGCGGCTTAATAACGTCTTTCCACATTTCGGCGGGAGTCGCCATCCGCGATTGTCTCGGTCCGAATTTCTCTTTAACAATTTCCAGCTGTTCCGGCGTTCCGAGATAGTAAACGTTCGGACCTATCGAAGCGTTTTCGTTTTCGTTTCTCCAGGCTCCTTCTCTGTAAACTTTTTTATAAACGACGCTGTTTCTGTCTTCGAGGTCGCCGAAAAATTTTGCATTCCCCGTGCAGGTAGTAACGCAAGCGGGCAAAAGACCTTCTCCGAGGCGCGCTTCGCAAAAATCGCATTTATCGACTTTGTTTGTAAGGGGATTGACGTAACGCGCGTCATACGGACAGGCTTCCACGCAGAAACCGCATCCGATGCACAGCTCGGTATCGACTACGACGGAGCCGTCTTTCTTTTGAAACGTCGCTCCCGTGGGGCACGGCGGTATGCACGAAGGCTCGTCGCAATGATTGCATTGAGCGACCCAATTTGTGGCGTTAACGTTCGGGAATTCGCCGACCATAACGTTTTGTTCGACCCAGGTTCGGGAATGCCCTATCGGAACGTCCCATTCCGTGCGGCAGGCAACCGTGCAAGCGTCGCATCCAACGCATTTTCTTAAATCGATTACCATAGCGTATCGACTCATTTTTTTCCTCCGCTTTTTATCATTCTCAATTTTTGAAGAATGAATTATTTATGATTTAATTTTTTTTAGCTCTACTTTACAAAGAACCTATCAGCAGCCTTCGTCGGACGCTTCCGCTTCCTCGTGAACTTCCGGCACAATTATGTGTCTTTTCGGAGCGTCTCCTTTTTTCGTCTTCTTAAATTGCGAAACAACGCTAACGGCTCCGTCAATCATTATCGGCTCTCCGTTTTTAACTATTCTCACAAAGTTTACCCGCATTCCGGTTCCTCCCGAAAGAGGATCTACGACGACTCGGCTCATAAGATAAGTATCGGAAGCGCCGTGTTTGTAAGCCAATTCCAAGAACGGCGATTTTTGATCGAATCCGTGAACCATATAAACCGCTTCGGGGTGAATTCCGGGCGTAACTTTAAGTCTTATTTCGCTGCTTATTATTCCGTCTTGATTTTCAACTTGAATATATTCGCCGTCCAACAGATTAAGCTTTTTAGCTACTTGTTTATTTATCCACAATTCATTTTCGGGCATATAGCCGTGAAGAATTTCGTTGTTTTGGGAACGGGCAAAAGAATGAACCGGCGAGCGTCCGTAAGTAAGCCGGAAATATCCTTTCGGTACGTCGTCCGTGGGTTCGTAAACCGGAATAGGATCGAATCCGTAATCTTTTAAAGTTTTGGAATAAAGCTCAATTTTTCCGCTTGCCGTTTTAAATTTAACCGGTTTTGAGAAATCATAATAAGGCGTTCCTTTGTCGTACTCGACAATTCCGCTCGCTTGAATTTCTTTAAGAGTAACGCCGAGACCGGATAGTCTGTAATCGAGATATTCCTCGATCGTATCCCACTGAAAATGCTCTTCCAGCCCGAGTCTTTTTGCCGTTTCTTTAGCTATCCACCATCCGGGTTTCGATTCGTAAAGCGGGTCGATAACCGGCTGTCTGATTGCGGCGAAAGGAATTTTTGCATTTTTTACCGTGTAAAGATCGTCGTATCTTTCAAGATAAGTGGCTTCCGGAAGAACCAAATCGGCGTAAAGAAATTGTTCCATCGGCAGGACGTCCACAACCACCAAAAGATCGAGTTTGTTTATCGCTTCTTTAGTTTTCCAAGGATCGGGGATGCTTTGAAGAACGTTTTGACTGTAAACAATCCACGCTTTAATCGGATAAGGGTCTTCGGAATAAGTTGCGTCAACAAGTCCGTTGGTTATTCCCAAACCGCGGGAACCGAACGGATAAATTGAGCCCGCTCCGTCGGCGCGCGGACCCGGTTTCGGATTTTTGCCCGAAGGATATTTTGGAGCCGGAATTTTGCTTGAAAGATAGATTCCGCCCGGTCTTCCGTAACTTCCGAGAAGCGCCGTTAGGATTGCCATTGCGCGTCCCCGCTGACTGTCGTTGCCGTACCACGCGACGTGTCTTCCGGGATGAACGCCGACCTTGGGAAAATATTTTCCCATTTCTCTAGCCGTTTCAACAATCAAATCCGCCGGAAGTCCGGTTATTTTCGAAGCCCATTCGGGAGTTAAATCTTTTACGTGTTTTTTCAGTTCGTTAAACCCGATTGCGTTTTGCTCGATATATTTTTTATCGTAAGTATTTTCATAAATAAGAACGTGCATCCAAGCGAGAAGAAGCGCAGTATCCGTGCCCGGTTTTATCGGCAGCCAGTAATCGGCTTTGCCCGCGGCGACGGAGAAGCGCGGATCGACGACTATTAGTTTTGCGCCTCTCGAAATGGCTTCGGCAAATTGAAGATTTTGTCCGGTGAAAACATTTTCGCCGATGTGCGTTCCGATAAACACCATCAAATCGGTATTTTCAAAATCAAGCGGTTCGGGCGAGCCGACGCTGTTTCCGAAAGTAAGTTTGTAACCGACGTCTCTGGAACCGCGGCATTGCGCGAACGCCGGTTCAACGATGTTCGGCGTTCCGAATCCCTTCATTACGTGTTCGAAAAATCTCGCTTGAATTCCGTGAGGGAAAAATCCAATTGATTCCGCGCCGTATTCCGATTTAATTTTTTTCAATTTATCGGTCATAAAATCGAGCGCTTCTTCCCAACTTACTCTTTTGAATTTTCCTTCGCCCCGTTTGCCCACGCGCATCAGCGGGTATTTCAATCTGTCGGGGTCGTAAGCCAATTTATGCCCCGCGTTTCCTCTGGCGCAAAGTCTTCCGTGGGTCAGCGGATGAATCGGGTTGCCGTCAATCTTCAGCAGCTTGCCGTGTTTATCCACATTTCCGAGGATTCCGCAGCGCCAAAAGCACATTTCGCAAATGGATGGGATTTCTTGAACTCTTTCGCGACCTTTCCAGCCGGTCGGATATTTTTTCATTCCTTTCAATTTCGTGTTTGAAAGTAACGTTATTGCGCCGGCGGCAAGGGTTCCGCGTTTTAAAAATTCTCGTCTGGTAATACTCATAATTCAACCCCGGATTTTTTAATCTCAATTTGACGCAAGTCTTCTTTGAGATAGTTGATAGTTGTATTAATTAGGAACGGGTAGAAAGGGGTTTTTGCCGAAGCTCGAATCTTTTCGGCAAATTTTTCCGCCCATGACAATATTTTTTCTTTTATGAATAAAGCTTGAATTTCCAACGGTATTTCGCTTTCAATCATCCGGAAAACAAATTCCAATTCCACCGCAAAATGATCCGGCGGCTCGCCGATTTCTTCCGAAACGTGAAAATCATATTTTTCGTAAAATTCAATTATTCTTTCGGTCGATTCGCCTATCAGCTCTCTTTCAAAATAGAACGAACCGAAAACGGGCGCCGGAACTTCGGGAAAAGCGGTTATAAAAAGCCCCGTGTATTCGACTTGCAAATCTTCCAAAAGAAGTTCGACGTCGTTAAATTTCCGAAGGTAGCCGTTAAAATCTTCAATTTGTAAATCAGTTAGATTCATTTCGGAAAGGAATTCCGAGACGACGCCTTTTTTCAGCAAATCCGCAATCTCGGCGTCGGGATAATAGAAAAGTTTTGAAAATGTTTTATATGTAAGGCGTCGCATTTCTTCTCATAATAAATTATTTCTTCGGGTTTATCATACTTAAATTCATTATTTGCCTAAACCGGCTTATAAAATCGGCTCTGTCTCTCGTTAAATTCGCGAAAGTTTTAGCCAATTTTTTTAGCCAGCCGCTTATTTTTGCTTCCCAGCGATCGTCCAGAACTATTACTTGCCCGGCGGCTTCAAGCAATTCATTTTCATTAAGTTGAAATTTTTGGGCTAAATTTTTTATGTGTTCTTGAGAAAAATTCTCTCTCGAATCGTGCAGCGTAAACTGTCCGGCAATCAGCATACCCAACCGTTGGGAAATATCATCGACTTTTGCCATAGCATATTGGAGTCCGGCGTGGCATTGCGTAAAACGTCCTTCCAATTCTTTTGATTGCGCAAGTTTCTGCCACGAGACGGCGCACGCGGCTTTTCCTTTTTCGCTTGAGCGGATAAGTTCGCAGAATTTGCAAGAGTTGCTTATTTCGGTCAATTGCCTTCCTTCTTTATCGGCTAGCAGAATTCCGATTTCCGCAATGTCGGCGACAACGTCCTGAACGGGAACGATGCATTGATAAGGAATTTCTTCGATAAAATCGCCGGTCAGCTCTTCTGTTTCAGGGGGGATTCCGGAAATAATTCTATCAACTTCCGATTTACTAAAACGCCACTGATTGCCGATTTTTACCCCTTTTATCCTACCGTCGTTAAGCATCCGGTAGAGAGTCGTTCTATCGATACGAAGTAAAGTGATGACTTGCTTTGCTGTTAAAAATTCACTAAATGGCATTGTTTGCTATTGTTTACAATAAAATACAATAGCAACTTATAACTATTTTCAATAAATGTAAAGAAAAAAAGATAACCCGCTCGATTTTTCTTTGTTTTTTTCTTGAAGAAATGGATTTCCGGCGCAGGTTGCTTATTTGTGAGTTCAATTGCGGTTTGAAGTTAGCGATTTACATAAAAAAGGAATCTAATGCTTGTAAGGAGACTTTGAATGACATAGCGCGGTAAACCGCAATTGATAATTGACAATGGAAAATGGATAATTTATCTCGGCGGCTTGTCTCGGCGCAACAAAGTGAAGCCGGAA
>JAADIR010000272.1 GCA_013151245.1 Chlorobiota bacterium | reverse complement strand
AAAAATCAGAATCCGAGTTTTTCCAAATTTGCCACTGAATTTTTAACCGCGTTAACGGAATTATCAAACGCGGCTTGTTCTTCTTCGTTTAGCGAAAGTTCCAAAACGCCTTCGACTCCGTTTTCGCCGAGAATTGCCGGAACGCCGCGGATTTGGACGTTCCGGTTGTCAAAAGTTTTATTTTACGCGGGTATAATTAATTTCCATCGACTTAAAATCTCCGTTGTCTGTAACCATAAACATTTCCATTTTGAAATGGTCGTCGTCGATGGTTGTAATAACGGTTTTCATTTTCTCGGAAGCCTTCGTAACGGGGTTGACCGACGTTCCGTTGTAAACCAATTTGCCGTCCTCTTTTGTTCCTTCCATATACATGATTCCCGTTCCCATATTATCAACCCATGTACTAACGTAAATTTTTCTTGCATTATCAAAACCGTCCAACCCTCTTCCTTCAAACGTGGAGTTCATCATCATCCCTTTCATTTCGGAACTGATATATCTTCCTCCGAGAATCGATTCGAATTTTGCCGTTCCGTTTGTTACCATCGGCTCTTTTTGGTCGGGAGACATCCAGAATTTGGATTCGTAAGTCCAATCGCCGACTGTTTTTGCAAGTTCCAGCTGTTCTTCCCCCGGCGTCATGTATTCCATCCAAGCTTTCTGTTCGGGCGACATTTGATGTTGCTCTTCCTGAGCCATAAGCGAAAATGAAAAAAGCAGAAGCAGTATTGAAGCTATTTTAATTGTTTTCATTGTATTCCTCATAAATTAGTTAAAGTTAAAATAATCAAAGAAAGAATTATTATTTTTCTTTCTTATCTTTTTTCTTGAAGTCCAAAGCCGCTGAATTTATGCAGTAGCGTAAATTAGTCGGCGCCGGACCGTCGTCAAATACGTGTCCCAAATGACTTCCGCAATTTGAGCAGACTATTTCCGTTCTGTTCATTCCAAAAGCGTCGTCCTTTTTTTCGAGAATTGTTTCCGATGAAATCGGTTCGTAAAAGCTGGGCCAGCCGGAGCCGGAATCATATTTTGTATCCGAAGAAAAGAGTTGGTTTCCGCAAGCGGCGCAGAGATAAGTTCCTTCTTCCGCGTTATGATAATATTTTCCGGTGAATGGAGCTTCGGTTCCTTTTTCGCGCAGTACTCTGTATTGCTCCGGCGTTAAACACGTTTGCCAGTCCTTTTCGGTTTTCACTACTTTTCCCATTTCGTTTTCTCTATTAGTTTTTGTTGAGTCGTTTGCCGCCGAATAAAGCGCCGAAAAACCCGCGCCGGAATTTTCAAAAACATATCCCAACCCGAAAAATCCGATAAGGATAAAAGCGATTAAAAGCGTTTTGTCTTTCAAGCGAACCTGCCTTTCAAATAATATGAAAAATTTAGAATAGTTAAAAATAAAGGAGAAGGGGATAAGAAAATTTCCATCCTTTAATAAGCGTAAATCATTCTTCGCATGGGACAAATATATTAAAAAAAGATGAAATATCTAATAATTGATTTTTTTCCGCCTATTGAAACGTCCGACAATTATCTTAACGTCGCGGCTATTGATTTCGCTTCTTCAAGAGAAGAGAAATAACCGGCGCGTACGCGATACCAAGTCTGCCCGCGCGAAGGGATGAACGCTTTAACGACAAATGTTTTATAACCGACGGAACTTAATTCCGCCGCAATTTTTTCCGCTTTGGATTTTGACCGCCACGCCGAAACCTGCACGCAGTAGAGATTTCCGTCCGTCCAAATATTATCCGTTACGTTATATTCGTTCTCGGAATTGTAAGATGCGTCATTCGGTTTATCGGATTTTTTCCCATTCTGCTTGGGCGGCGTTTTTGTCGGCGTATCTTCGACGACGGGAATTATGTAAGTTTTGGGTTGTTCGGAGGTTTTACTTTCTTCCGGTTTTAATGAAGTATCGGCTTTGCTTGCGGTTACTTCTCCTTTCAAATCTTTCTGAAGTTTTTTTCTGATTTCGTCTCTCAGCGGGTTGTTCGCATCGTATGCCGGGGCTTCGCTTGTGTCTTTTTCTTCAACCGTTTTGGTTTCTTCCGGCGTCTGCAGTTCATTGAAAAGATTGTTCGATACGGACGTTTGCAGCAGCGAATCGTTCGTAGCGCCGGAGAGAAGTTCAGGTTTCTGCGCGGGTAAAGTATCGTCAACCGTTTTTGCTTTCTTTGAATATCTTTTAAAAGAGTAAGCGGGCTTTTCTTGAACGGTTATGTCCGGCGTCAACTTTCCCGTTGAAAGAAGTTCTGCGACCTTCGAATAAACAAACGCCGTAATTACGTTTTCCGAAACAGGCTTAAAATCCGAGAGAGAAGTTATAGGCGTAGTCTGTTCTGAAATTAATCGATTCTTTCTATCATAAAAAAACGCGCCGATCAATGAAAATTTTTCTTCCCCTCTTAAAAATGCGTAGTTATATTTAATTCCGTAAACGGGCGACGAGATGGAAGCAAAATTTCTGGGAGTGAGAAAATTTACAAGCGTCCAAACGTTTACTTGCCGCGGCGTTTCTTTGATGGACGTCGTATCAATAAATACTTTCCTCGTTTCGTTCGATTGAACCAAAACCCATTTCTTTTTTACGCTTTGCGCGTTCAAGGAAACGGCAAAACAGAGCGCCGATAAAATTATATGGAAAATGATTTTTTTCATTACGGTAAAAATGTCCGTTGCAAAATAAACGCCGCCCAAAAGATTGTTGCGCGGCAAGTCTTAATTATAAATTAACGATATTTGCATTTCAAAAAAAAGAAATATTTTATTATGCAAGATATAACTTTTTAAAATGAATTCTTTACCGTTAAGCTGGATTGTAAACAGCGGCGCGAATCAAAGCGTAAGCGATTTGGAAGTGGAATCGGCTTCCACTTTGTGGATTGCCTTAGCCGATTTGAAAAGCGACGGCAAATTGGACGATTTTATTTCCGGCGTTTTAACTAAGAAAAAAAACGTAGTCATTCGCGGCATTCCTTATGAACAAAAAAAGTATTTCTGCCGGAAAGGATTTGAACTTGTGCCTAACGGCGTTGAAGCGCTGCTCGATTTCACTTTCGATCATTTTGAAAAGAAATCGCTGCGGGAGCTTATCCGGCGCGGGAAACGCCACGGTAAAGTAAAAGAAATCGAATATTCATACGACAACGCAAAATTGCTGCAAGACTTCAAAAAGGAATCTACTCACGGCAAAGAACCGGAACTGCTTTATCTTTTCCAAAATGAATTTAAGGACGCCGAACGATTGTTTGTTTTTGAAAACGGAAAAGGGGAGTGGCTCGGCGGTCTTCTTGTTTCGAGGAATTATGAAAAGAAGATTCATCTGGAACTGCTGCTGCGGCAAAGGAACGCGCCGGTCGGAGTTATGGAAGCCTTAATTTACGGGACTTTTCAAGCGCTGAAAGAAACCGGCGCGCGATATTTCAGTCTCGGAGAAGTTCCGTTTGTCTTTTTCGAACGCTATAAAATTTTGTCAAAGGCAAAGCTGATTTCTTTCGGCGGGAAAATGATTCGTTTTGCGTATAATTATAACGGACTTTATCATTTTAAAAATAAATTCAACCCGATTTGGAAAGTCGTTTATCTCGGCGGCTATCCGAAAGTTAAATTCAGACATCTCAGACTTCTCTTTACAAAAAGCCGTTTACAGGATTTAGCTCTTTACAAACTTAAAAGTCAAATATTTTAAGTTTTATTTTTATGCTTTATCAACTCCAAAAGACTGTCGTAATCATAACCGCTGCGCGAAGCCAACTCGATTAAATCTTTTCTCAGCTTTACCGTTGCCGCAATTTCAACCGCCGGTTTCTTTCTTTTGCTTTCGCTTTCCGGTTCGGCGCTTTTCTTTTTCCTTCCGCGTTTAGCGGGCATTTTAGGTTTTGCCTTTTCTTTTTTCTCCGAGCTTTCAATCATCAATAAAGTTATGATCCAATCAACGAGGTCTTCGTAATTTTCTTTGCTGAAATACCAAACGTCGTTATAAAGATTGACGCCGAGATAGAGTTTGACGAATTCGTCGTTTAGCAGTTCGGTAAAGAGCTTTAAGAGCTTCTCCTCCGAATCTTCGGCATTGATAGGCTTTTCGGCAATCTTGACGAATTGATCGTAATAAAGCGCGAGAGTTCTGATGAGCGTCAGCTGATTGATTATCCCGTCTTCCGTTTTTCCAAGCCGCGAAAGCGTTCTGCGAATCGGAATATCGAGTAAAAGGTTTTCGTCGAAATTCTTTTCGTTTATATTTTTCCCGCCGGCGAAGAGCGTTTTTAATTTCATCATTATCAAAAGATTGAAATAGACGAGAATATATTCGCGGTAATTATTTTGCTTTGAAAGTTTGAATGTTTTCGACGCGGAAATTATTTCCGGGGTTTTCTTTTCTTCTTCAAAACCGTCAAGATATGCGTTGAGAGAGCGAATGGAAGCCAGCTTTTTTTCAACCGACGGCTCGCCCGTTTTTGATTCGACGTTTGTTTTAAAGGCTTTATTTATCTCTGTAAGAAGCGTGTCGAATTTCTTAGCAATCGTCGAATAATCTTTCTTCGTTAAATTCTTTTCAAGTTTAACCGAATAGCGGAGCGCTTTTTTAACAAACGCCGGTTCAAGCAATTCCGTAAAAGTTTCGTGAACGGGGCGGAGGCGTATCTCTTCAACCGCGACGGAAACAGAAGGAACGCCGGCGTCGCCAAGCTCTTCGTAAAGTTTTGCATAGTGATTTTCTTCGTCGAAGATTTCTCTGAAGTCCAGAAATACTTTGCTTTCAAAACCCTCGAGCGAAACGGAGAACCCTTTTTCAAAAAATTCGTTCGCCGGTTTTAACCGTTCGGTTTTCGATTTAAATTCTTTAAAAACGTAAAACAGTTTTCCGCCGCCTTGCAGACCAATCGCTTCGCCGAGAAGTTTTCGTTCGGTTTCTCCCGTTTCCGCGTCAATCAGTTTAGGCGTCGTAAATCTAACGCTTCCCGCGCTTCGTTCGTAACGGTTGTTGTAAAAAATGATTGCGCGTTCGCCTTTTTCAAAATTAGAATAGGCAAAAACATTCTCGTTTATTTTGCCGGGGTTTTCAAAGAAATCATAAAACCAAAAATTTCTTACTTGACTGAAAAGAAAACGCATTCGCATCAGCGGGAATATCTCGCTTCCGTGCCGGTCTATTAAATAACCGTTAGGCGTTTCGTTGTAGTAAGCGCGTTTATATTCCATTCCGTATTTTTCAGAAAAGCCTTCAACTTGACCGTGAGCAAACATCGGAAGACCGGGAAGCGTGACCATTAAAGTCGCTACGCCGAAATATTTATCGCCCGCGCCGAATTGGTGAACCGCCGTTTCTTCGTCGGGGTTGCTCATAAAGTTAACGTAGCGTTTCAAAATTTCCGGCTCGAACTCAAGCGTGTTCGTTATCAGATCGCGGTATTTGTCGTTCTCCTCGTTCATCAGCATATTCATAAACGCGCTGTTGTAAACGCGGTGCATCCCAAGCGAACGGACAAAGTATCCTTCCATAAGCCAAAACGCTTCGGCAAGAAGAAGAGTGTCCGGCAGTTCGTCGTTAATTCGTCCGACTACTTCGCGCCAGAACTCTTCGGGGAAAAGAGCGTCGAACTGCGCTTTGCTCATAGCGTGGTCGCTGCGGCTGGGAATGTCGCCTCCTTTGCCGGGCTGCGGATACCACAACCGCGAGAAATGCCTTTTGGTAAGGGTCATAGCCGCGTCGAAACGGATGATGGAAAATTTCCGCGCGACTTCCATTATCTTTTCTATTACGGCTTCGCGCACTTCCTTTTTCAGCAGGTCGAGCTGCGCCGTGTCGTTCCACGGCATATTGGTGCCGTCGTTTCCGTGATAAATATAAGCAATCTTTCCGGTACGCTTATCCCGTCGTTCAAAAACCACGGCGGCGTCGCTTTTGTTCCAGTAGCCGTCTTCTATTCGTATTTCAATATTCGGGTCGTCCGCCAAATCGGTTCCGGCGAAAGAATAGTTTGGGAAAGGAGGCTTGCTATTTTGAATAAAATAATCGGGATGGTTAATTACCCAATCGGAATAAATCCCGGTATGGTTCGGCACCATATCGCTCGCAAGTCTTATTCCGCGTTCCGCGGCTCGCTTATTCAGATTTTCGTAAGCGTAATCGCCGCCCAAGTCTTGAGCGACGTGATAATCGTAAAGCGAATAAGCCGAAGCGACCGCGTCGATATTGCCGAGCAGATGTTTGATTTTTCGGGACGCGGGGCTTCTTTCCCAAAGTCCGATCAACCAAAGTCCCGTAAAATTGCTTTCGGCGAGATAGTCAAGTTCTTCGTCGGGAATTTGATCGAGCCGCGTGATTTCCCGCTTATATTTTTGCGAAAGCTGATAGAGCCAAACGTAGGTGTTTTTTGCAATCAGAACGACGTTCGGCATCCAATCCAAATCGGGCGTAAACCGTTCAGGCTCTTCGTAATCTTCTTCAATTTCTTCGGCGTATTTGTACATCGATTTTCCGAGAATGAACTTTCCCGCCTCGGTTGGAACGCCTTTATAAACGGGAACGATAGTGGGCGCGCCGCCCCCGCCGAAATCTGCGCTTTCAAAAAGCTTGACGTCTTCCTTGCTCAAATCTTGCCCGCTCAAAATTCTTCTTATGATTTCCGCTTCAAGCTGCAAACCCCATTTATTTTTGATGAATTCAAGTTGATCTTCAAGCGAATCGGGATTTGATAAAATCGGTTCTTTTAAAAAGGAGAACAGATCCTTTCCGCCGTAGCCTAGTTTAGGTTGCTCTTTAAAAAAGTTTTCCAAACCGTTGATTGAGGCGTTGTATTCTTCCTTATGTTCAAGATAATTATCGTCGAAAAGTTCTTTAAGTTTTTTCCCGGCGGGATTTAAATTATCGAAATACAAAAGCATAAGCTCTTCCAAAGCCAGCTCCATATTTGACTTCTCGCCGGCGTAACCGTTCAAGTAGTCTAAAACAGTGGACTTCCCTTGATGAACCTCAAGCGGCGGAAATTTTGAGGTGAAATCAAAAAGAAGTTTGTAAACTTTATCTTCGCCCAAATCGCTTTGCAGATTGGCTAGCGCGTTTTTAATCGCGTTCGGATTTTCGCGCTCTTCATATTTACGGATAATGAAGTGAAAGATTTCGTCGAGCAATCCGAGCGCGTTTACTTCGCCCGGGCGGATATGTTCGCTTTCGTCTCTTTGAGAGTTAATCTTTTGAACAAACTCCCGCACCGCGGCAAAGTCGGCAAAAAAAAACAACGTTGCCGGAAAGCGAAAAAATTTCATCGTCGAAACGATATTTTTTCCGTATCTCTTTAGCGATGTGGAATTCGTATTTCAAAACGTTTTCTTGTAAATCCGATTTTTGATTTTGCATTGAAAAGCTTAAAATTATTTTAAAATTATTTGTTCATTTAATTTTGTAATATAAGCAAAAGAAAGGAAAGAAATTTTTCGGAAGATGTTACGAAAAAAAAATTATAATTAATTATCATCGTTGTCAGATAAACAATACGATTTTCTATGAAACATAATACTTGTTTGAAAACAGGTCGCCCGCAAAATTTTGTAGATTTGTTCGAGGCTCTTTTCTTTCTCAATTACAAAATTAGCCGCGACAAAGGAATTTTCTATACGATTATTCCCTTATTTTCATTTTTTATCGGACACAAATGATGAAAATATATCAACGATTTTGCTTTGCTCATATTTGTCGTTATTTCAACAAGATCATCTTTTTTACTAAAGTAAAGTTATTCGAAGTCATTTTATATAAATATATTCCGTTGGAAAGATTACCCGCGTTGAAATCTATAACATAATTTCCAGCCGCCTTTTTCTCGGAGACCAATTGCGCTATTTTTTTCCCAAGCATATCGTATATCGTTATATTTACAAACGATTCTTCCGGCAAAGAATATTCGATTTTGGTCGAAGTATTTCCGCCGGATCCTTTGGAGAATGGATTGGGATAGTTCTGTTTCAGCGAATACTTTTTCGGAATGTTATTCATTATCACTTCAATTTCTCCAACTTGTCTATTGCTTCCGTCAAAATCAACTTGAACTAATTGGTAGTTGTATTTTCCTTGGGACAAATTTTTATCAATGAAGGAATAAACGCGTTCGTCGGCTGAAGTTCCATAACCGTTAATAAAGGTTATCTCTTCTCCGTTTCTGAAAAGTTCAAATCCCTTGTTATTTACCTCCGTTGCGGTTGCCCATTGTAAAGTAATGTTATTCTCTTTCGTTGTTCCGGTAAAAGACGTTAATTCGACCGGAAGCAATATCGCGCCGTTTGTAACGTTTGCCGTCGGGCAGCCGTCGTTAAATAACCAGCTTGTCGATATTAGGTCGGATTCTCCGTAGTCGTAATCTTTTGTGAAAATAATTTCTATGAAGTCTCCCGAGCCGGTCAATTCGCCGGAGCCGGAGCCGCCGACATTTATGATCCCCGGAGTTTCGGTATTTGCCGTCGCCGTCCATCCGTCGGCGCCGCTTATCGTTCCGTCAGTATTTATGCCGACGGCTGTTAGCAATTCGGGATTATAAGTAAGAGTAAACTCGAATGAAACAACGCCTAAGTCCGTTATATCGGATGAAGCTATCATAACGTGAATTTCTTCTCCAGTATTTAGAGAAGTCGCGTCTATATCGGGTATTTCGATAGCTACTTCCGGACAAGCGTTTATGGTTATTGATCCGTTTGTAACGTTTGCGGACGGAATGCCGGAATTAAATGTGAAGTTTGTCGAAGATAAATCCGTATATCCCGGCTCCGATGCAACTTCGAAAACTAACTCAATAAAATCTCCCGATCCGGTTAATTCGCTAGCGCCAAGACTAGCGACGCTTATCTCTCCCGGTGTGTCGGTATTTACCTGTATATTCCATCCGCTTGCGCCGCTTATTGTCTCCGATGTGTTTATCCCCGTTGCCGTTACAACCGAAGCGTCATATGTTACAGTAAACTCAAACGATACCACTCCAAGTCCGCTTAGGTCGCTCGAGGTCAACATTACCGGTATTTCGTCCCCAAT
>JAADIR010000230.1 GCA_013151245.1 Chlorobiota bacterium | reverse complement strand
GGATTAACGATTTTCGATTTCAGATCAAAACTTCAAAAATCGTTCCCGAAAACTTTCGGGATTAATCGATATTCGATATTCAAAAATGTACTAACTTTGCAAAAAAAATGCGCTTGTAAATTTCTTTACATAAAAAACAATGATTTAACTTGTAATACTATACGAACAGTTAATTTATTAGTAAAAAGGTCTGAACTTTACATTTAATTCTTTCAAGTCATTCCCGCACATTTTAAGCCTGCCTTTGTCGGCAGACAGGCGGGAATCTGTTCCATAATGGATTCCCGATAAAAGCATTCGGGAATGACAATTTGATTAAACAGAGCGCTTTTTTTACTGTAACAATGTATGTAACTCAATAAGATTATTTAAGTCCAATTTTCATTTTAAATATATCGTAGAGCTTCCGCTAAATAAGGTATTAGGACAATCTGTCATTTCGACCGCGCGCAGCGTTCTGCGAAAAGGGAGAAATCTTTTTTCGAAGAATTCTTTATCCCAATAAGTTCATTAGAAATTGCCGAGTTCCGAGAGAATTCATTTTCTTTCCTTTCTAATTTCTAAAAACTTAACAGCCCGCTCTTGCCGTAACAATAAAACTTTCGCTTGCGTATAAAATGCTTGCTACGCTAAAGCGTTATAAATCCCATTGAATATAAAATGCGTTGAAATTGCTTCCTCCCGAAATTCTTCCGAACTGCTGAGCCGTTTCGAAAATAGACGAGCGGTGATGAATGCCGTAACCGAGCCAAGCGCGTTTTAGAACTTCATCGCCGAAAATATCGCCCACGTTAAAGTCTATTGAAAAATCGAGATGGTTCATCAACTTGCTAGGAACGTAACCCTTGTTTTCCAATTCGTTTCTTTCCACGTAGGGAACTTCGTTGACGTAAGAAAATCCTTCGCCCGCTCCGAGCCGCCAGCGGACGGGCCACTTTATAACGTAGAAAAGTTTTATTTCCAAATCGACTTCCAGCGCGTCCTTTTGCACCGCCGAGGGCCAATGATAAACCGCTCCGGCTGCAAGATAAATATGCAACGGAATGCCGAGGAGTCTGTCGGTTAAAGGATGTCCGTAATAAATCGACGTCATTTTGTTTCCGTTTGAATCCGGTTTGGATTTTAATTTCAGGATGTTAGACAAATCGCTCGGAGTGGCAAATCCCTGCGCAATTCTGATATACGGCTTATTCTCCAATTTCTTCTTCCGCGGTTTTGTCCGGTCGTTTGAAAAGCCGAATCCGAGATAAGCTTCGCCCATTATATCGCTGTTTACAAAACTTACGTTCCTTGTGTTCTTTCCAAGCAGAGTGAGTTGAGCCGTGGCAAATAAATAGAAGTTGCTCGTAACGTGATAGTCCGTTATCAGCCCGACGGAAAAATCGAAGCCGGAGTTTACGTCGAGACTATCAAGCCCGAAAAAGTGACTATTGTATTTTTTCGATTTCCATTTCAATTCAAAATAAGAATCAAATCTGAACCTGTCAGTTTCCTTTCGGTAGCCGAGATGAACGTTGCTTGAAAAATTTCCGTCCCAATCGCTTGCCAATTCGAGATCGGCAAAGGACCAGTTTGTCAGAGCGTAATTATACCGCAGCCCCCAATCAACGTTATCTCCTTGAATTTGGTTTTGGTACTCTTTCGGGAAATCGAAAAAATGGAGCCTTCCGAAAACCGTTAAATCCCAGTTTTCCGTTTTGTAAAATTTGATTCCCCCTTCAATTCCGCGCATGTAAAAATAGTTTCCTTGGAAAAAGAGCATCGGAACAACGCTTGCAACGGCTTTGGAACCTTCGACAGCAAAAGGAATAGTCGCCGAACGAACCGTCAAACCTATCGCCCAAGGTTTTTCGGATGAAATATTGTCGCCTTTTTCCTGCGCGATAAACGTCGAGACGACACAGCACAAGACAATTAATATCAACTGTAATTTTTGTAGCATATACTCTCCTTAAAAACTATTACTATATTAATACGTCTAAATTTTACCGAATAACGTTACAAAATAATATAAAGTTAATTAATTACGAACATTCAATTATATTTTAGAGGGTAAAATGAATTTAAGAAAATCAGTTTTGACGTTTCTTTTCTCGTTTCTGCTGGCGGGACTAACAATCGCTTCAAACGACTCGCCGTTTGTTCGCTATCCGGCGCTAAATTCCGACGGAAGCGAAATAGCGTTTGTATATCAAGGCGATATTTGGAAAGTTCCTTCCGGCGGCGGAACGGCAATAAGATTAACGGTTAACAAGGCGTACGACGGCGTTCCCCAATGGAACCGAAACGATTCGTTAATAGCATTTTCTTCCAACCGGTGGGGAAACAACGATCTCTTTGTGATGAACTCCGACGGAACCGGAATCAAAAGAATTACTTACAATTCCGCGGGAGACGACCTTAACCAATGGAGCGCGGACAACTCGCTTCTCTTTTCAACGAGAAGAACTTTCCGTCAAGTTGAATGGGAAGCGGAAGTTTATTCCGCGTCGCCGGACGGCGGAACTCCCGAAAGAATTTTGGACGCAACCGGTTTTATGCCGGTTAAATCTCCCGACGGAAAATTTATCGCTTTCGTAAAAGGTCCGTGCCGAGTTTCGCGCGAAGCTTACAAAGGCTCGGCAAATAAAGACCTCTGGATTTACGACATTGCAAAAGGTTCTTTTAAGAAATTAACAACTTACGAAGGAAACGATTTTTATCCGCGGTGGGGCGATAACTCGACGCTTTATTTTATCAGTTCCCGAAAAGGCGTTTACAATATTTTCCGAATGACGTTAAACGGTTCGGGCGCGAAAACCGGCATAGAACCCGTTACCGATTTTACGGAAGGCGGAATCCGTTATTTTTCGGTAAGCGCGGACGGAAAAAATATTGCATTCGAACGGCAAACGGATATTTACTTTCTTTCGCTGAAAAACGGCGAACCGCGGAAAGTTAATATCGACGCGGCTTCCGATTATAAATTCGATCCGTTTGAACACAAAAAATTCTCGAACGGAATCAACGATTACGTCGTTTCGCCAAACGGAAAATATTCCGCGATTGAAATTCACGGCGAGATATTCGTAACTGAAAACGATAAAGAAAAAAAACTGACCGCTAATATTTCAAACAACCCGTACCGCGATCAAAACCCGCAATGGCTTAACGATTCGACTCTTATTTTTGTTTCCGACAGAAATGGGCAAAAAGATTTATTTATGGCGACTTCGGCAAATGAAAAGGAATCGAATTTGCTGAAATGCCTTGAATATAAAATTACGAAAATTGCCGGCGCGCCGGAGGAAGAAGATTATCCGCTGATTTCGCCCGACGGAAAAAAGATTGCTTACCAAATAGGACGGGGAAAATTAGTAACCGCCGACATTGACGCGGAAGGAAAATTAACAAACGAAGTTACGCTGCTCGACGGTTGGGCTGCGCCGCAAAGCCCGGCGTGGAGTCCCGACAGCCGCTGGATTGCTTACGCAATTAACGATTTGGATTTCAACTCGGAGATATTCATTCGGAAAGCGGACGGAACCAACGAACCGGTTAACGTCAGTATGCATCCGCGTTCCGACACGCATCCCGTCTGGAGCCCCGACGGTTCAAAGCTCGCGTTCGTATCCGACAGAAACAACCGCAACAATGATATTTGGTTTGTATGGCTGAAAATAAAAGATTGGGAAAAGACAAAACAGGACTGGACGGAAAGCGACGACGAACCGAAGAAAGAGAAAAAAAAGAAAAAGGACGACGAAGAGAAAAAAGAGTCTCCGAAAGTAAAAGAGATTAAAATAGACGCGGAAAATATTTGGCGGCGGCTCGCGCAAGCAACCTCGATGGCGGGAGACGAAACATCGCCTTCGTTTTCGAAAGACGGCAAAACTATTTTCTTCGTAACAAGCGATCCGGCGACAAAAGGACGCGACCTTTACAAAATCAAGTTCGACGGAACCGATATAAAAAGAATAACGAAAGGAGGAAAAAATCCTTTCGCGCTTTCTTCGGCTGAAAAAGGAAAATATCTTTATATGCTGACGAAGGAAGGAAAGCTGTCCCGCTTGAAAAACGGCTCGGACAAGCTTGAAAATGTCGCATTCTCTGCGAAGATGACAATTGATTACAACGCCGAGTTGAATCAAATCTTCGAAGAAGCGTGGCGCGCGTTACGCGACGGCTTTTACGACCCGAATTTCCACGGCAAAGATTGGTTAAAACTTAAAGAAATTTATAAGCCGATGGCGATGAAAGCTTCAACAAAAAAGGATTTCATGGATATGTTCAATATCATGCTTGGGCAAATAAACGCAAGCCACATGGGACTTTACGGAAAAGACCGTCCGAAAACGCAGATGGAAAAAACCGGTTTGCTCGGAATTGAAGCGAAACCGGTTAATGACGGAATTGTTGTCGAGCGCGTAATCCCGAAATCGCCGGCATACAGAGACACAAGCAAATTAAACGCCGGCGACAAGATTGTTTCGGTTAACGGAACGCCGGTAAACGCCGGAAATAATTTTTACGCACCGCTTGTAAACTCTTCGGGCGAGAGAGTTTTGCTAAAAGTAAAAGACAAAACCGGCGAAGAACGAACGGTCGTAATTCGTCCGACGGCTTCTCTTTCATCTCAGCTTTACGACGAGTGGGTTGAAAGCGAAAGAAAATTAACCGATGATTATTCCGGCGGAAGATTAGGCTATCTTCACATCAAAGCGATGGGCTGGGCAAGTTTCGAACGCTTTGAGCGCGAGCTTGCGGCGGCGGGTTACGGAAAAGACGGAATTGTGATCGACGTGCGATATAACGGCGGCGGCTGGACAACGGATTATTTGATGACGGTATTGAATTATAAACAACATGCTTACACAATTCCGCGTGGAGCGGCTAAAGATTTGCAGAAAGATCATCTTAAGTTCAGAGATTATTATCCTTACGCCGAGCGTCTTCCTTACGCAGTATGGACGAAACCTTCAATCGCAATGTGCAACGAAAGCAGTTACTCGAATGCGGAGATTTTTTCTCATGCGTATAAAACCTTAGGTATCGGTAAACTCGTCGGCGTTCCGACTTTCGGCGCGGTTATTTCAACGGGCGGACGAAAATTGATTGACGGCTCCTTTGTGAGGCTGCCTTTTAGAGGATGGTTCGTTAAAGCGACCGACGAGAATATGGAATTCGGACCCGCCGTTCCGCAGTTCATCGTGGAAAACACGCCCGACTCAAAAGCGAAAGGAAAAGACGAGCAGTTGAAAAAAGCGGTTGATGAATTATTGAAAGAATTGAAATAGTCTTTTGATGCTTTGAGCTTTACCGTCTGAAGGCAGTCTGCGAAAGCAATCGAAACTGCATTTATAACCCAACCGTCGGGGACCTCGTCCCCGGCGGCAATTGCCGTCGTTTTTACGAAGGATACTTTGGATTGCCGCCTTTGTTCGTTCAAGTTGGCGTCGTTGACTCGGCGATGAAAAATGTATTATTACGCATTCCTTTTCCCTCTAAAATTATTTTTACTTATTTTAAGATTAAAATTTTACTCGTCAAAACTTGGGAACCGAAATGGGAAAAACAATAATCAATCTATTTGAAAAAAGCGTAAAGAAATATCCCGACAACGTTTTGATGTGGGAGAAAAAAACCGACAGATACGTCCCGACAACATATTCCCAAATTAAAGACTTTGTTTACGATTTTTCCGCCGGCTTAATTTCCGCGGGGCTTTCAAAAGGCGATTGCGTCGCGCTTATTTCCGAAGGCAGGAACGATTGGGTGATCTCCGAACTTGCTATACTTTACGCGGGAGCCGTGAACGTTCCCATCTCGGTAAAGGTAAACGAATTAAACGATCTCAAATTTCGTCTCGATCATTCGGAGTCGAAATTCGTCGTCGTTTCTGCCGGAAATCTTGAAAAAATAAGAAAAGTAAAAAACGACCTGCCGAATTTGGAAAAGATAATCGTTCTCGATTTTGTTGACAACGTTGAAGACGACGAGATATTAAAAGACGATATTTATTCGCTCGGGAAAAAATTTCTTTCCGAAAATTCTTCCGCGTTTGAAGAACGTAAAAGCTCCGTGTTAGAAAACGATTACGCAAATATTTGTTACACGTCGGGCACAACGGCGGACCCGAAAGGAATTATTCTTTCGCACAGAAATTACACGGCAAACGTGGAGCAAGCGACCGCTCTGCTGCCGATACGGGAATGGTACACGTCGCTGCTTATTCTTCCGTGGGATCATTCGTTCGCTCACACGGCGGGCATCTACACGCTGATGAAAAACGGCGCAAGTATGTCGTCGGTTCAAACAGGAAAAACCATGCTGGAAACTTTGAAAAACATTCCGCAAAACATCAAAGAGACGAAACCCGTATTTTTATTGAGCGTTCCCGCGCTCGCGAAAAAGTTCAAAAAAAATATTGAAAACGGAATAAAAGCCAAAGGGGAAAGCGTAGAAAGAATTTTCAAAAAAGCGCTTGAGACCGCTTATGAATATAACGCGGAAGGGTTCAACAAAGGGAAAGGATTAACAAAATTAAAACTGCCGCTTATAAAAATTTACGAGAAATTGATTTTCAGCAAAATACGCGAGAGTTTCGGCGGGCGGCTGGAATTTTTTATCGGCGGCGGCGCGCTGCTCGATATTGAATTGCAGAGGTTTTTTTACGCCGTTGGAATGCCGATGTTTCAAGGATACGGCTTGACAGAAGCGGCTCCGATAATTTCGGCAAACGTTCCCGCCGTTCACAAACTCGGGTCTTCGGGAAAGGTCGTGAAAAATTTGGAATTGAAAATCGTTAACGACGACGGACTTGAAGTTCCGGCGGGCGAAAAAGGGGAAATTGTCGTCAAAGGCGAAAACGTGATGCTCGGTTATTGGAAAAACGAAAAAGCCACCGCCGAAGCGCTGAAAAACGGCTGGCTTCACACGGGCGATTTGGGATATCTCGACGAAGACGGTTTCCTTTACGTGCTCGGAAGATTCAAAAGTCTTTTGATTGGAAGCGACGGCGAGAAATACAGCCCCGAAGGAATTGAAGAATCGCTTGCGGATCATTCGCCGTTTATCGAGCAGGTTATGCTTTATAATAATCAATCGCCTTATACGGCTGCGCTTATTTATCCCGACAAAGAAGCGGTGAAAGCGGAAGTTAAAAAACGCGGCTTCTCTCTTTCCGATGAAGAGGGGCAATGCGAAGCGCTGAAAATTATTCAAACTGAAGTAAACGAATACAAAAAGGGCGGAAAATTCGAGGGGGAATTCCCCGAACGCTGGCTTCCTTCTGCGGCTGCGATACTTGGAGAAGGTTTTACGGAGGAAAATAAATTTTTGAACAGCGCTTTAAAAATGGTGAGAAA
>JAADIR010000099.1 GCA_013151245.1 Chlorobiota bacterium | reverse complement strand
CAACTAATAGACCCGTTACTTATCCTCCCAAAAGCGCAAAAAATCCTAACGACGTTTTATTGTCGGCAGATTTTGAAGGCGGAGTGCCTCCGACAGATTGGTCGGTTGTCGATAATGAAGGCACAGGCATAGAATGGACAACCATTGCGGGTTCCGGCGAGAGCGGGAACTTTACAAACGGTTCGGGAGACGCCGCGTCTGTAAGCAGCGACGTTACAGCCGGAGAATTTGACACTGAATTAAGAACGCCCGATATGAATTTAGCAGGCTGGTCAAATTTAGTTCTTACTTATACGGTAAATTATCAGAATTTAGCGGGATCTGATTTCTTAGACGTGGATTATAGCACAGACGGCGGGGCGACATGGACTACCCTTCTTAGCTGGAACGAAGACCATGGCGGTTTCAGAGCGCCTCCCGGAGAAGACGTAAATATTGATTTATCCGCCGCAATCGGCTCCCCTTCTTCGCTTATGCTCAGATGGCATTATTACGATCCAAATTCCAGCGACTGGGATTGGTACGCGCAGATAGACGACGTTAATATAGCCGGAGATTTTTCCGGCGGAGCGGCTGAAGTTCATTTTGTCTGCGATTTGACTCCTATGTTTGAATCCGGACAGTTTGATCCTACTTCGCAAGACGTTTATGTTAGAGGCAACTTTAACGGTTTTAGCAAACAGTTGATGACTCAAATTGCCGGAACAATGAAATATGAATATTTACTTACCGGCGTTATGGTTGGCGACGACTTGGAATACAAATTCTTCTTAGATAACCCCAACACTTGGGAATCTTTGATGGTTGACGAACCCAATACTCAGCATGGGGGGTATAACAATAGAGTTTACACAATTGGCGACGATCCGGTGGAATCAATCGCCGGCAGCGAAGTCCAATTTTTAGGCGACGGGTATTCTTCCGGAACTACTATGGATTTAGATTTTAACCTTCACGCAGAATTGGCAGGCGGCGAGTGGATGGATGACGTTTATTTGACATTCCCGGCTGGCGTTACGCCAAATTCCGCTACCGATATCGGTTCGGGAAGTTCACCCGACGGTATTGCGTTTGATCAAATTATCGGTCAAATAGCTCAATGGATTTCTACGCCAAGCTATGGTGATATCTATAATAGCGGTGATTATGCTTTCTCGGTAAACGTAACAATTGATCCAGCTAAATTCAGCGGACCGATGAATGTTGATTGGACGCTCGACGGAGATGTTTGGGGCGATCCTCCTCATTCTTTATCCGGAACAACTACAATTAATGAACTTGGCGGCGGCGTTCAAACCTTTGAACTCAACTATTTCTGGAATAACATTACCAATTACATTTCGGTTACTTTTGGGGTTAATATGATTTTTGAAGAACAATATGATTTTGATCCCGCTACAGACGTAGTTCACGCGGTTACTTTTAACGGCGGAAATAAATGGTATGAATTGTCAAACGCTTCTAAATTCGACAGCGATATTTTTACCGGAACTGTTGACTATTTCGGCGTTCACGAAGGCGGAACAATCCCGATTAAATTTAACTATCAAGGACCCGGCGGAACTACTTGGGAAAACGATCTCGAAGAAGGAAACCCGTTGAATCCTCACGGAGATAGATGGTACACGGTAACAGCCGCTGATATCGCCAGCGGAGCGATTGATTTCAGCTATACTTGGAATAACTTCGTTCCTCCTATAATGGGTCTTGACGACTCGGATTTCTTAGTTCAATTAAATCGCGACGATAAAGTTACATTAGCGAGAGAACTTTCGAACACGGGTCCCGGAGATTTGGAATACGTAATTGAAGTTGAAGATTTAACAAATACAAAACACCAAGTAATCAGAATTCCTAAGTTTGACGGAAAGATTACACACAGCGAATCATTTATCGGTAAAGCTCCGGAAAGCGCAAACTCTCCTTCTAAAGGAACGATTAATATTGCAGCCGGATATTTTGCTTACGGCGTTGACGCGGGAACGGCGTTCGGATATTTTGATACAGACGATCCGGGTACATTTAACGCTTTAGGCGGAGATCCTAACTCCAGTTTCTCGGGCGCAGGCGCGTTTAATTTTGACGATCACTCATTTGTTTATTCGATGGGCGTTGACGGCGACCTTTATTCAGTTGATGTTGTAACTGGGGCGGCTACTTTGGTAGCAAACATTCCAAGTCCTGCAGGCGCAGAAACTTGGTCGGGTATGGCGACTGATCCTACCGACGGAACTCTTTACGGAATAGGAACAGACATTACAACTTCAACGCTTTGTATAATTGATCCCGTCGCCGGAACGGCTACCGCAATCGGAGCAACCGGAATGGCTGGAGCTATTGCATTGGCTATAGACGGCGAAGGTCAAATGTATAGTTACGATATTGTTGACGATAATTTCTACGCTATTGATAAAACTACAGGCGCGGCTACAATGATCGGTTCAATCGGTTTCGACGCTAATTACGGACAAGGCATGAGCTGGGATCCTAATACGGATCAAATTTATATGGCTTGTTATAATAACAGCGCGGGCGCTCCGGAATGGCGCGTTGTTGACGTGACTACGGGTAACACTGCTTTAATTGGAACTCTTGGGCTCGGTCAAATGGGCTGGGTTTCCGTTCTTGGCGATTACGCTTCCGGCTGGCTTACGGCTAGCCCTAGTTCAGGCATAGTGCCGGGCAATTCGACGCAGAACTTGAACTTTAAGTTTAACGCAAAAGATTTGGACTTAGGAGTTTATAACGCAGATATCCACATTACAAACAACGACCCGTATAATCAGGTTACAACTCTTCACGCGGTAATGGAAGTTGGCGCTGAAGTTATGGGTAACGTTACTTATGAAAACGGAAATCCGGTTGAAGGAATGACAGTTTCATTTATGACTACTACAAAAGACGTCGCTTACACAGCGACAACCGACGAAAACGGCGATTTCTATCTTGGACATGTAATGCCGGAAGCTTATGGATTAACTCTTGCGGCTGATTATCCAACGGACGTTATAAGTATGAAAGACGTTGTGCTAGTTCAGAAAGAAGCGCAAAAAATTGTTGACGTTCCTGAAATAGGTTCATTGTTGCGCGTTGCTTCTGATCTTGACGGCGACGGCGAAGTAAGAAATGCCGATGCAATGATGCTGTTTGATTACTTATTCGGAAATATCGACGAATTCCCGGCGGGATTGTGGTATGCTGATCCAGCTCAATTAGTCCTTTCGGTTGACAACGACGCCGTTACTGACCTCGGACAAATTGACGTTATTATTCCGGGCGACGCTAATTCGTCATTCGGATTTGAATTCCCGTTCGGCGGACGCGTTACATTAAGCGGCGAAGGCGAAGTTCAACCGATAAAAGATGTTATTGATGTTCCGGTTTATGTTGGCGCAGCCGCTGAAATAAGCACAGTTGCATTGAACATTGATTATCCGAGCGACGATTATAAAGTAGTCAGTTTCTCATCTAATATTCCCGACTTACGTTATATCGAACAAAACGGTAAAATCATTGTTGCCGGATTCTTGAAATCACAGATAAAACTTACCGAAGGCGACGAACTTTTTGCCGTAAGATTCCAAAAAATCGGCGAAAATAAAATCAATCAATTTGAACTCAAATTGGAAAAATTCGGCGGACTTGCTATGAATAAAGCGGGTAATGATCTTGATCTTCAATTGACGTCGCCAATCTTCGGCGAAGTATTGCCTACTAAATATGATTTATCGCAAAACTATCCGAATCCGTTTAACCCGTCAACAAAGATATCCTTCAGCCTGCCGCAAGCAGATGTTGTAATGCTTAAAATTTACGACATACTCGGCGCTGAAGTAGCAACCTTAGTTAACGGTAAAATGGCTGCCGGTAAATATGAATTAAACTTCAATGCAAGCAACCTTCCGAGTGGCGCGTATATTTACAGAATTGTTACAAACAATTTCACGGCTACAAAGAAAATGATGCTTCTAAAATAAGCAGTTAGAATTTAGAAGTTGGAAGCCCGGTGAGTTATTTCATCGGGCTTTTTTTATTTCTTGCTAGAAAATATTTTTGCGAGTCCGGCTATTGTGACGGACAACCCTTCGGTTAATCCGGCAGCCGCCGGACTCTACCATTGAGCTATCGCAAAAACAAACATTACCGGTTCAAATATTTCGGAATAATCTCTTTTCTAATAAACTCTCTTCCTTGATGAGACTTTAATTCCTTTTCCCTTTTCATAGCGTCAGAACGAGAATTGAATTCCTCTTTGTATATAACTATCCACGGTCTGTAATGCTTGGTTGATTTGCTTTTGCCTTGGTTGTGTTCGGCTAATCTCAAAGAGATGTTATTCGTTTGTCCGATATATATTCTATCAGACTTATGGGAATATATAAAACGTAAGTGAAAAACATAATAATTGTGCGGAAATAAAAAAGTCCGAATGAAACACCCGGACAATGAATACTTTGCTCCGCGAGTAGGACTCGAACCTACAACCCTTCGGTTAACAGCCGAATGCTCTACCATTGAGCTATCGCGGAATAAAAATCTATATTAGAACAAAATTGAATTTCAAACATAAAGGTTTCTAATTTATTTGTCAAGCCCATTCGGAAAGGAAAATTAAAATTGCATTTACTTTATATTCCTCAGATAGTTCGCTTATGCTGCGCGAGTTTTCCAACAACTCTCGTAAGATTATTACTTTTTGTTCTGCGTCGGTCTTTCTTCTTTGTTTCTTCATTTGGAATTGCCTTATTTTTCTTAAATATATTTTTTTTAAGATTCCATTTCCAACTGAAGCATTACAATATCATCAATCGTGATATTCATCGCCGCTCAAATATTTTGCAAAAATAGGGGAACCATTTGGGCGATCAAAAAGCGCGTAAGTTTAAAATCGACGAAAAAAAATAACTGCAGCCGCTTTTTAACTTGCGCCAAAGTCCGCGCCTTAAATAATCTTATAACCCCGGTCAACTTCAATCACTTTTTATCGTTCAATTTTCCTATTTTTGTATTTTACATTTTATTGAGAATGATGGAAGAGAAAAGTCTTTGCATTGTAGCTGTAAGCGGCGGATTGGACAGTTGCGTAACCGCAGCAATTGCGAAAGAAAATTACGAATTGGCGTTCGCGCATATAAATTACGGACAGCGCACGCAAGCCCGCGAGCTGAAAGCGTTTAATGAGATTGCGGATTTTTACGGAGTTAAAAAACGGCTTGTTATCGACTTCTCACATCTCGCGCAAATAGGCGGCTCGTCATTAACCGATTCAAACATAGAAGTTACGCTTGCCGATTTGGAAACGAAAGAAGTTCCAACGTCTTACGTTCCTTTTAGAAACGCAAATATTCTCACGGCTTGCATAAGCTGGGCTGAAGCAATAAACGCAAACGCAGTTTTCGTCGGCGCCGTGCACGAAGATTCTTCCGGCTACCCCGATTGCCGTCCCGACTTTTTCCGCGCTTTTCAAATTGCCGCGGAATTGGGAACTAAACCGGAGACGAAAATTTCAATTGAAACTCCGATAATCCATCTGACTAAAGCGGAAATAATTGAAAAAGGATTGGAGCTCGGCGCGCCGCTTCATCTTACGTGGTCGTGCTACAAAAGGGAAGACGTCGCTTGCGGCGTTTGCGACAGCTGCGCGCTACGCTTGCGGGGTTTCCAGCAAATAGGAAAAGAAGACCCGATTGAATACGCGGTAAGACCCGATTATTTAAACAAGGAAGAGGAAAAATGAAAGACAAAACAGAAATTTTAGATACGTTTGACAACCCGAACACTGAACGCGATTACTGGATAAAACATATCGCGCCGGAGTTTACGTCGCTTTGCCCCGTAACCGGGCAGCCCGATTTCGCAACGATCACGCTGGAATATATTCCCGATAAGATCTGCGTTGAACTAAAATCTTACAAGTTTTATTTAAATTCTTATCGCAACGACGGGATATATTTTGAAAGCGTTACGAATAATATTTTGGACGATCTTGTGAAAGTAACCGAACCGAGAAAGATGATTGTAACCGCTGAATTTAACGTGCGCGGCGGAATATCCTCCATAGTAAAAGTAGAATATTCAAAACAAAAATAAATGTAATTCTCAACTGAAAAAAGGCGATCAAATGGCAAAGAAAAAAATCATGAAAAGAAGCTGGGCGGAGCCCTTCAAAATTAAGGTCGTTGAACCTATCAAAATGACGACGCGCGAACACAGAGAAAAGGCTCTGAAAGTTGCGGGATATAATACTTTCCTTCTGAAATCGGAAGACGTTTACATCGACTTGCTGACCGACAGCGGCACAAACGCGATGAGCGATTATCAATGGGCTGGAATGATGCTCGGCGACGAGGCGTACGCCGGAAGCAAAAACTTTTATTATCTCTGGGATAACGTGAAGAAATATTACGGGATGCCCTATTTTGTTCCCACACATCAAGGGCGCGCGGCGGAGCATATCATTTCGAAGATTCTCATTACGCCGGGCGATTACGTGCCGGGGAATATGTATTTCACAACTACAAAACTTCATCAGGAACTTGCCGGCGCAACTTTCGTTGACGTAATTATCGACGAAGCGCACGACACGGAAAACGAACATCCGTTCAAAGGAAATATCGATTTGCAGAAATTGAAAGATTTGGTTAAAAAAGTCGGCGCAAAAAAAATTGCGTACATCAGCATGGCAGGTCCCGTTAACATGGCGGGCGGTCAGCCTTTTTCAATGAAAAATCTCAAAGCGGTCGGCAAATACGCGAAGGAAAACAAAATTCCCCTTTGGTTCGACGCAACGCGCGCCGTTGAAAACGCTTACTTCATCAAAGAAAGAGAAAAAGGCTACGGCAAAGCTTCCATCCAAAAAATTCTTCACGAAATGTGCTCCTATTTCGACGGGCTTTGGGTAAGCGCGAAAAAAGATTTGATGGTAAATATCGGCGGAATTCTTGCGACAAAGAGCAAAAAGGTTTTTCAGGCGGCGAGAAATATGGTTGTGGTTTATGAAGGACTTCACACTTACGGCGGCTTGGCGGGAAGAGACATGGAAGCGATGGCGCGCGGCATGGAAGAGATGGTCGATTTCGACACTATCAGAGCGCGAATCGGTCAAGTTGAATACGCGGGAAAACGATTGGAAGAGTTCGGGATTCCGTTTGTTAAACCGGTCGGCGGACATGCGATTTTCTTAGACGCGAAAAAATTTCTGTCTCATTTAAAACAAGATTTATTCCCGGCTCAAACGTTAGCCGCTGAAATTTACGCAGACTCCGGAGTGCGGAGCATGGAAAGAGGAATAGTTTCCGCAGGGCGAAACAAAAAAACCGGCGAGCACAATTATCCGAAACTCGAATTAGTTCGTCTTACTTTTCCGCGACGCGTTTACACTCAGGCGCATATTGACGTAACTGTTGAATCTATTGCGTCTGTTTACGAAAACAGAAAATCGTTCAAAGGTTTGCGTATGACTTACGAGCCGAAATATCTCAGATTCTTCCAAGGAAGATTCGAACGAATTTAGTAAATTCATTCGTATATTTAGGGCTGATTCGGAACATTTTTCGGGTCGGCTTTTTTTAATGATAAATTAAATTTTCGAGCGCAAGATAATATGGTTGACGCAAAAGAAATAAAACAGAAATATTTAGCCGCAAAAGAGGAGTTGTTCCGAAATCCAGAATTGCTGAAAGAACCGTTCCGCTTTTGTTCCGACTTCAGCGCGCTCGTAGAGAACTTTATTTATCAGGCAATTAGCGACTTCGGCTTAAATTGCGCCCTTGTGGCGGCGGGAAGTTTCAGCCGGCGCGAACTTTCTCCGCATTCGGACGTTGACGTGCTGTTTATCTTTGACGAGGCGGAAGGAAACGACGACAATATCGGCTCTTATATTACGCGGCTTTGGGATTGCGGACTTGAAATTTCGCACACTGTCAGACAATTTTCCGACATTGAAAAATTCCGCGACGTGGATTTGCACGCTTTTACTCAATTTTTTGAAACGCGTTTCCTTTTGGGAAACCGCAAGCTTTATCAAGAATGGAACAAGCGTTTAATAGCTTCGCTGCTGCCGGAAAAGAAAGTGGAAATTCTCAAAAGATTTTTCGACGACAACAAAGCGCGGTACAAAAAATTCGGCGAATCGCCAAAACTGCTTGAGCCGAATATCAAATTTACTGCGGGAGGAATGCGCGATGTTCACGTCGTCGAATGGATGTATTCTTTCAAAAACGAAATTATCCTCACCGACCAAAGCGAAGAAACACAGACGGAAAAATTTCTTTCAATATTAAAAAATAAAATGCTCCTCAGCAGAGGGGAAATTAACAAGCTCGAAAAAAGTTACAAACTTCTTCTTAAAACAAGAAACATCCTTCATCTTACGAACAAAAAGAAAAACGATAGACTTGAATTTGTTGCGCAGGAAAAAATTGCGGCGGAGATTGACGAATTCGGCGGAGACTGGAAGAAGTTTATGAAAGCTTATTTCGCCGCCGCCGGCGTTATCTACAGATTTTCACGCACAATGCTGAAAAGATTTCGCGAGCAGATTAACGCAAAAATTTCAGATCAATTATTGGTGGAACTCGACGAAGACTTTTCGCTTCGCGGAGATAAAATAATTATCACGTCAAATAAAGAATTGGTTTTTCAAAACATTCTGCGCGCCTTTTACTACCGCGGGAAATACGGCGCAAGCTTCGACGAATATCTTCGCTCGATGATTATCGACGCAATAAATTCAATCGAAGAAAAATCGGAACACGTTCAAATATCGTCTGTTTTCTTCCGCGAAATATTGAACCTTGAAGAAAACGTGGGAAAAACTTTGACCGCCATGAGCGAGCTTGGGGTTCTGCAGCTTTATCTTCCCGAATTCAAAGACTTAATCGGTTTCTTCCAGCCCGGAGTTTATCACTGCTACACAGCCGACGAGCATACGCTAATTGCGATGATAAATGTTGAAAATCTTTGTAGCGAGGATTCTTTTATGGGAAGATTTTATTGTCTTATCAAACGGAGAGACTTGCTTCTTCTTTCGATTCTACTTCACGATATTGGAAAACCGATAAGCGTTTCGGGGCACGAAATTATCGGAGCCGAGATTGCAAGCACAATTATGGAGCGGCTCGGATATGACTTGGAGGAGATCGAACTTGTCCGTTTCCTTGTACGCAATCACCTCGTGATGGAACAGACGGCATTCAGACGCAATTTAAATGATCCGGCAACTCTGAACAAATTTGCCTCTTCTTTCGATTCGCTCGAAGCTCTCGATCTCCTTTATCTGCTTACGTTTGCCGACCTTTCGGCGGTCAGCCCCGTGATTTGGACGCAATGGAAAAGCGATCTTCTTTTTGAACTTTATTCGAAAACGAAAAAGATGATTTCCGAACGCCTTTCGGGCGCGGAACTTCTTTCGGAAAAAGAGGACGAAGCGATTGCCGCAATTGAAAACGGAAATAACTCTCTTTTAAAAGAGCATATCGATTTGATTAACGATCTCGGTTATCTAAAAGAATTTTCATCGGAAGAGATCGCCGATCATGTAAGAAAAATTGAGCATGGATTAGACGTGGAGATTTTTTTCAAAGAACTTTCCAGCTTTACCAATATAACTATCATTGCAAAGGACTCTTTCAATTTACTTGCCCGGCTGTGCGGCGCGCTTGCAATCAACGATATAAACATACACGACGCAAAAATCTTCACGCGTAAAGACGGCGTTATTATTGACACATTCAACGTAACAGAATTCAGAAGCGATAAATTGATTGACGAAGAAAAATATGAAAAGATCGGCGGCGACATAAAACTTGCGGTCGCCAATGAACTTGCGCTTCAAAAGGAATTTTTAAAAGTAAAAACAAAATGGAAAAGAATTGAGAATCTTTTTTTCAGTAAATCGGGAAAGATAAAAGTTGAATTTGAAAAGCATGATAAATACACGATAATTGACGTGTATGCGCCTGACAAACTCGGTCTGCTTTACCAAATCACGCAGATTTTCACCTCGCTAGGACTTTCAATTTATTTCGCAAAAATTTCCACCAAAGAAGACGGAGTAGTCGATTCGTTCTACGTTCTCGACGGACGCGGCTATAAAGTTTCTTCAAAAGAATTCGAACTGATCCGTTACGAGCTTACCGAAGCGATTGAAAATATGTTATAAATTATGCAACGCAATGTTGCACAATTTAAGAGAAAAACTATGAGCGAACTAGAAACAACGGAATATAGAAAGTGGATTGCAGAACTTAAAACCAAGTTCAGACAAGCGCAAATAAAAGCCGCGATAAAAGTAAACACAACTTTGCTTGAGTTTTATTGGGAGCTGGGACGCGATATTGTAGAAAAACAGAAAAAAGCAAAATGGGGCAGCGGCTTTTTAAAACAAATCAGTCAAGATTTAATGTCGGAATTTCCAGACGTTAAAGGATTTTCTTTAAGAAATCTTAAATATATTAGACAATGGTATTCGTTTTATTCTACCGAAAATGTTGTAATTGGGCAGCAAGCTGCTGCCCAATTGTTTCAAATTCCTTGGTGGCATAACGTTGTTATTATTTCAAAGTGTAACTCGGTTAAGGAAGCCTTGTTTTATATTAATAAAACCATAGAAAACGGCTGGTCTCGTTCGGTTTTAACTCATCAAATTGAAAGCAAACTTTATGAACGACAGGGGAAAGCGATTACAAATTTTGCCGTTACGCTACCTAAACCTCAATCCGATTTAGCCGGACAGCTTATTAAAGATCCTTACAATTTCGACTTTTTGACTTTGACGGAAGAATACAATGAACGGGATTTAGAACGGGCTTTGTTGGATCATATTACCAAGTTTCTACTTGAACTCGGTTCCGGCTTCGCTTTTGTGGGAAAGCAAAAAGCTCTACAAGTGGGCGAAAGAGATTTTTTTATCGATCTCCTTTTTTATCATACAATGATGCACTGCTACGTAGCGGTGGAATTGAAAACCGTTGATTTTGAACCGGAGTTTGCCGGAAAATTAAATTTTTATATTAAAGCGGTTGACGAACAAATGAAAACCGAAAACGATAAACCGACTATCGGAATTTTAATTTGTAAAAGTAAAGATAAAACAGTTGTGGAATACGCTTTAAGCGATATTTATAAACCGATGGGCGTTTCCGAATACCAATTAATTCAAACGCTGCCCGAAGAACTTAAAGCGAACCTTCCGAGCATTGAACAAATTGAAGCCGAATTTGAAAAAGTTGAGAATGATGAAAAAGAACATTGATTATTAACGGAATGCAGACTAAGCAAGCGGAAAAATTTTAAGAAAAACAGATAATGATTTTTTTCTGTTAGATTTTGGATTAAATTAAATTTTAATATCATTTAAAATTACGGGAATAACTTTGAACTTTATGAACAAACAAAATCCGATTGGGGTTTTTGATTCGGGAATCGGCGGTTTGACGGTGGTTAAGCGGCTGCGCTCTTTTATGCCGAGCGAAAACATAATTTATTTCGGAGACACGGCGCGCGTGCCTTACGGAACAAAATCGAACGACACGGTAATAGAATATTCCGTGCAAAACGCAGAGTTTTTAATACGCAAAAACGTGAAGATGATAATCGTCGCGTGCAATACGGCGTCTTCCGTGGCGCTTGACGAATTGCGAAAAAGATTCGACGTTCCGATAATAGGGATGATTGAGCCGGGCGCGCAGCTCGCGCTAAAAAAAACGGAGAACAAAAAAATTGGCGTTATCGGAACAACCGCGACAATCTCTAACAA
>JAADIR010000150.1 GCA_013151245.1 Chlorobiota bacterium | reverse complement strand
ATCCGTTTATCCGCAAAGGCGGAACCGACGCGCAGATTTGCCAACCCCCACGCTTTTGAGAAAGTCTGCAGAACAATCAGATTATTTCGATCGTTTATCTCGTTAACGAAACTTTTAGTTTCGGCGAAATCGACATACGCTTCATCAAGAACGACAAATCCGTTAAAATTTTCAAGAATGTTTAGAATCGTTTTTCGGGACAATAGATTTCCGGTCGGGTTGTTGGGCGAACAGATAAAAACCGCTTTCGTGTTATCAGTCGCCGCCGAGAGAACTTCCTCGGCGTCGGCGTCGAAACGTTTGTTTAAGGGGACTTCGATAACATCGACGCCGTTAATTTCGGCGGCTACTTTATACATTCCGTAAGTCGGCGGCATAATTAAAACAGAATCTTTCCCCGGTTCGCAAAAGGCTCGTAAAATAAGGTCAATCGCTTCGTCGCTGCCGTTGCCGATAAAAATATTTTCTGTTTCAATCTCTTTGATTTCGGCTAATTTTTCCTTTAGTTCTTTTTGACGCGGGTCCGGATAGCGGTTCAAGTTCTTGCCTGCGGGCGAGCCGAACGAATTTTCGTTTGCGTCTAAAAACACGCCGACTCTCCCTTCATATTCGTCGCGCGCGGTCGAATAAGGTTTTAAGTTTTTAATGTTATCTCGCTGTAGAATTTCCGGATTAATCATAGTTTCTCCTCACTTCAACCGCGAGTTTATGAGCCGCCAATCCTTCGGCTTCCGCCATTGTTTCAATTGCCTTTGCGATTTTATTTAAGCCTTCGGGCGTCAATTTTTGAAATGAAATTTCTTTCGTAAAGTCTTTTACGGAAAGACCGCCGTACGCCTTTGCGAAACCGCTTGTCGGCAATGTATGATTAGCGCCGGAAGCGTAATCGCCGGCGGCTTCGGGAGAATAATTGCCGAGGAAAACCGAGCCGGCGTTTACGACTTGTTCGGCGGCTTCGTCTGCGCCGTTTACAGAAAGGATCAAATGTTCCGGCGCGTAATTGTTTGAAATTTCGATTGCTTCTTTTATATTTTTTACAAGAATGAACGCGCCGTTTTCCAATGCTTTGTCGATTATCTCTTTGCGCGGCAGACGGTTCTTTAATTTTTCAATTTCGCTTGCAGTCGATAAAATAAAGTTTTCGGAAGTTGAAATTAATATCGCTTGACTGTCGGGTCCGTGTTCCGCTTGAGATAGTAAATCCGCCGCGGCGAATCTTGCGTCGGCGGTATCGTCGGCTATCACAAGAACTTCCGAAGGTCCCGCCGGCAAATCGATTGCGACGCCGAGCGAATTTACAGCTTGTTTTGCGGCGGTTACCCATTGATTTCCGGGCCCGAATATTTTAAATACTTTGGGAACGCTTTCCGTCCCGAAGGCAAGCGCCGCAATTGCCTGCGCGCCGCCGGTTTTGAAAACGTTTTTTATGCCGAGCCGTTTTGCTACGTACAAAATCGAGTCGGCAACCGCGCCGTTTTTTTGCGGGGGAGAACAGACCGCGATATTGTCGCATCCGGCAATTTGAGCCGGTATTGCCAGCATCAGCAAAGTGGAAAAAAGGGGCGACGAGCCGCCGGGAACGTATAGACCGACTTTTTCAATCGGGACGCTTTTCCGGCGACAGGTTATCCCTTCGTCAATCTCTATTTCTTGAAATTCGGATTTTTGAGCCGCGTGGAATTTGTAAATGTTTTTATACGCAACGTCAATAGCGGCGCATAATTTTTCGTCGATTCTTTTTTCCACTTCGTTGAACTCGTCTTCGGAAACTTTAATTTCGTTTAAATTAACTCGGTCGAATTTAAGGGCGAATTCCAATAAAGCTTTATCGCCGTCGATTCTTACGGCGTCAATTATTTTTTGCGCTTTTTCTCTAATTTCATAGTTCTTTTCCGCGGGACGCCTAAGCGCTTCGGCGGCTTGAACGACGGTCGGATATTTAATTAGTTTCATAATTATTTTTCTCTAAATTTTTAATTATTCTTAAGGTTATACGATTATTTTTTCTATCGGAAGAACTAAAATTCCCTGCGCTCCGGCATTCTTTAGTTTTCCGATCCTCTCCCAAAAGTCGTCTTCGCTTATCACCGTGTGAATGGAGCTCCAACCCTCCAAAGCAAGCGGCATTACCGTGGGACTTTTTACGCCGGGCAACAACTTCGTAATTTTTTCGAGCGATTTATTAGGCGCGTTAAGCATGATGTATTTTGTGTTTTTTGCTTTGTTCACCGAGCGTATTCTGAAAAGAATTTCGTTTAGCAGCTCTTTTTTCCCTTGCGATAAATTTCTGTTTGCCGCCAAAACCGCTTCGGATTCAAGAACCGTTTCAACTTCTTTTAAGCCGTTGCTGATCAATGTGCTTCCGGTGCTGACGATATCAAAAATCGCGTCCGTAAGATTGATGTTCGGCGTAATTTCAACGGAACCGCTTATGTAATGTATCGTCGCGTTAACTCCGTTTTCTTTCAGATATTTTTTTAGAATTTTCGGATAAGTAGTTGCAATCTTTCTTCCTTCCAAATCTTTTATTGAATTAAATGTTTCCGATTTCGGAACGGCGATTGACATTCTGCATTTTCCGAATCCCAGTTTTTCGGCAATGTTTAAACGCTTGCCGGTTTCGTAAATTATGTTCTCTCCGACGATTCCGACGTCCGCAACTCCGTCTTGAACGTATTCCGGAATATCGTCGTCACGGATAAATAGCAATTCCAAATCGAAGTTCTGCGCTTTGACGAGTAATTGCCGCGAATAGTTGTCAATCCGTATTCCCGCCTTTTTGAGCAAATCGAGCGATTTTTCCGCCAAGCGTCCTTTTCGTTGAATCGCCAATCTTAAAATATTCTGGTTCATGTTTAACTCCGGTTTAAAAATAAAAAACCCCGACAGAATCGGGGTTTTAAAAACTTGTTTTTTATTTAAATTGAAAAAATTACATTTCACCCCGGTTCGCTATCGCGTTGCAATGATGGCGCATTGGATGAAGATGTAATATGTCGATAATGTTTTTTTGCATAATTTTATTTTCCAGCAAAACAAGTATAAGCCAATCGACCGATCAAAACAAATAAGATTAAAATTTAAATATTCAATCATAAAATCAAACGCGGTTAATTTGCTTGCAATAAATCGAAAGAGCTTACGTAAAATTTAAGTCAAACAATGCTTATATTATAATAATAAAATTTTACAAGAAACAAACAATTAGGATTGAAAATGAACGCGGTTGAACTTATCAAAAAAAAGAGGAACGGTCTTACTCTTACTAACGAAGAAATCAATTATTTAATAACGTCGTACGTAAAAGGGAAAATTCCCGACTATCAATTTTCCGCTTTTTTGATGGCGGCGTTTTTGAAAGGGATGAATAAAGAAGAGACTTCCTATTTAACAAAAGCGATGCTCTACAGCGGAAAGGCGATTGATCTTTCTTCCGTGAAAGGAAAAAAAATCGATAAGCATTCCACCGGCGGAGTGGGAGATAAAACTTCTTTGATTCTCGCGCCAATAGTCGCGGCGGCGGGCGTGAACGTGCCGATGATTTCGGGACGCGGACTCGGGCACACCGGCGGAACGCTCGATAAGCTCGAAGCTATTCCGGGATTTCGCACCGATATAAATTTACGAAGATACAAACAGATACTTGAAAAATGCGGCGCCGTGATGATTGGGCAGACGAAAGATATCGCTCCGGCGGATAAATCGATTTACGCTTTGCGAGACGTTACCGGAACAATCGAGTCTATTCCGTTAATAACCGCGAGCATTATGAGCAAGAAACTCGCCGAAGGAATTGACGGGCTTGTGCTCGACGTAAAAACCGGAAGCGGCGCTTTTATGAAAAGAACAGCCGACGCTAAAAAACTCGCCGCGTCGTTGATTGAAACCGCCGAGTCGTTCGACAAAAAGGTCGTCGCATTTATAACCGATATGAACCAGCCGCTCGGCAACTATATTGGCAACTGGCTCGAAGTTTACGAATCCGTTATGACGCTGCAGGGCGGGCTTACGGAAGATTTGAACGAGGTTACGTTTAATCTGATTGCCGCCATGCTGATCCTCGGCGGCAAAGCGAAAACGATTGAAGAAGGAATTGAGATTGCGCAGTATGAAATTCGTAGCGGGCGCGCGTTCGATAAATTTTTGGAAATCGTAAAACTTCAAAAAGGGGACGTCTCATATCTGAAAAATCCGGAGAAATATCCGAGATCGAAATACGAAGAAAAAATCTATTCGGAAAAAACCGGTTACATAAAAGCAATTGACAACTATTCAATAGGGCTTGCCGCTCTGGAACTGGGCGCAGGCAGAAAAACTCTTACCGACAAAATCGATGCGAAAGCGGGAATTATATTCTATCCGAAAATAGGAAAGCGAATCAAGAAAGGAGAATTGACTGCAAAAATTTTCACGGATAAAAAATCTCAAATAGAAGTCGCGAAAAAGATGATTTACGATTCATTAACCTACTCGGGCAAAAAAGTTCGCGCGCCCAAACTAATAAAAACCGTAATCAACCTATAACGCGTTGAATAAAGAAGTATCTTGTGTGTATCATTATTAACGATTATAAACGCAAACGTTTGCGTAATTAAGATTTAAATAAACTTGGAGGGAATATGTTATTTGTAATTTCAATATTAATTGCGATTGTTCTAATTTATCTGACAATCAATTTGAAGAAAAGCGGGAGGGCAAAAGAGGCGCTCCTTACGACAGTTGGGATTGTCGTTTTCGCCGGTCTGGCGCTTACGCAAACCTTTACGGTCGTTCCGGCGGGAACGGTCGGCGTGGTCGATTTCCTCGGTGTGGTAAGCGACAATACACTGAAATCCGGCGTGAATTTTGTCAATCCGATGGCAAAGGTTATTAAGTTCAGCATCAAAACTCAGGAGATGAAGGAACTGATGCATGTTCCTTCCAAAGAAGGTTTGAGCGTTAATCTGGAAATAAGTCTTCTTTTTAAATTGACTCCGGATCAAGCGAATGAAATTTATAAAACCGTCGGACCGAACTATTCGGAAATAATTTTAGTGCCGCAGTTCCGTTCGGTTGTTAGGGGCGTTACGGCGAGATATGAAGCTAAAGCTCTTTATACCGCTTCGCGCGAAAAACTAGCTCACGAAATAATGTTTGAACTTGACAGCTTGGTAAATCCGAGAGGAATAACTATTGAAACCGCCGCGCTTCGCCAGATTGAACTTCCGTCGAGGCTCACGGCTTCTATTGAGGAAAAACTTCAAGCCGAGCAGGAAAGCCAAAGAATGCAGTTCATCCTGAAAAAAGAAGAACAGGAAGCCGAAAGAAAACGAATAGAAGCAAAGGGCATAGCCGATTTCCAAACGATAGTTTCGGAAGGAATCAACGAACAATTGCTGAAGTGGAAAGGAATTGAAGCCACCGAAAAACTTGCTAATTCTCAAAACACAAAGATTATCATTATCGGCTCCGGCAAAGACGGTTTGCCGATTATTCTCGGAGGGGATAAATAATTGCCGGTTTCTTTAGTAGAATTAAAAGAAGCGGATTCCTGCAAACGGATCCGCTTCTTTCTTTTATTCACTTAAAAAAATAGCGGCAAGAACTTATTTCAGCAAAATCATTTTTTTGCTTTGAATAAATTCTCCGGCGCGTATCGAATAGATGTAGATTCCCGACGGCAAGTCGTTTGCGTTAAAAATCAATTCATAACTTCCCGCTTCCCGTTTGTCGTTTACCAGCAGCGCGACTTGCCTGCCGAGTATGTCGTAAACCTTCAACGAAACAAATTCTTTTTGCGGCAGATCGAATTTTATTTTCGTCGCCGGATTTCCTCCCGAGCTTTTGGAAAAAGGATTCGGATAATTTTGATACAGAGCGAATTTTTCCGGAAGCGTTCCGCTAAACTCAACTACAGGCGAATAATAATATGTTCCGTCGAAATCAATCTGTTTTAATCTGTAATAATACTTTTGAGTTAAATCCACAGAATAATCGGTAAATGAATATTCCCTTGTCGTTACGCTGTTTCCCGCGCCTTCCACAAATCCGACGCTTTCCCAAATACTTTCGCCTTTCTCCTTTTTCCTTTCCACTTGAAAACCTCTGTTGTTCGTTTCGGTCGCGGTTCTCCAATAGAGTAAAATGTTCTCGTCGCGAAGCTTTGCCGCGAAAGAGATTAACTCAACCGGGACCGTTCCGGTAATCTCGTCGATAAACCATTGTTTGGTCGCGGGAGTAATTGTGATATGCTGCTCGTTTGTGTCGGGATAGTAAATTGCGTCGAACGGCGTTAAGTCAAGTATATTCGGGTCAGCGTCAACATTATAAAACAAATCATCCGTATCGAGCGCAAGAGAACTGACGGTCGGGATAAAGCAGTGATTGTCGTGAAGCGCTTGAATGGCGTTAAAAACCGTGTCGCCGTCCGCAAGTTCGCGCATAGTTGGGCTGAATCCTCCCGGAGCGTTATCGTACGGTTTTGTTCCGCCAACCGTTACCTGCTCGTCGTCGTCCGCGCCGCCCAAGGCATAATAAATACCGTCAAAAATCATTTGAGAATTTCCGTCCGGCACTGCCCAGACGTTTCCTTTATAGTGGAAAAGGAACCCGCCGTCAAGATCGAATTGGATAATTTGATCGCCGGCGTTGTAACCTTGATCTTGCGCCGTTCCGCTTCCGTTTATGATTGCGACTTTACGGAGATTTTGCGGATAGTTTCCCATTGCCGCCAATTCGTTTTGAAGAGCTGGAAACCACGGATGCGGGTCTCCGGTTGTCGAAGGCGGATCGGTGTAATGATATACAATCATCTGCTTTGAAGCCGGAGTGTCGCTTGCGGCGAGCAGCGAATCGCCGCCGTCAACGTAAGGAGCGAAAAACGCTCCGAAATATTGAAGCCCAAGCGGAGCGTCGGCTCCTTTTTGAGGCGAGTCGAATGAAATAAATAGTCTTGCGTTATGATCGATTCCGCGATTTTCCATGTCGAGCAAGGCGTAGCGTCCGACAAGTCCGCCCATGCTTGCTCCGATTACCGCGTTCTCAAAAGATTTACCGGTAACCGCGTTTACCGTGTCAATTAATTTTTCAACGAGATAAGCGTTCCTTTGAACAAAAGTCGCTCCGTCTGAAAAATTTAGCGTAACGGCGTCGTAACCGAGCGCCAGCAAATCTTGAATCATATTTTCCTGATTCATATTTTCATAAAGTTCGGGCCAGTTGTTTGTGCTGTCGGGGTCGTAACCTTCAATTACGATAATAGGATTTGTTAAACTGGCGTTCTGATCTGAAAGAAGAATATACGCTTCGCCGGTTGCCGCCGTGTCGTTGTAAGCGATATCCGCTTGAAGCTGCCAAGTTTCATCGGGCGGCGGAACGGTTCCGTCGCGAACAATGAAGTTGAATCCGGTTTTAATTTT
>JAADIR010000085.1 GCA_013151245.1 Chlorobiota bacterium | reverse complement strand
GAAATAACTATTGTTATACTCAAAATTCCAATTTTCCATCCGTCTCCGCTTCGCCGAGATAAATTATCCATTTTCCATTGCGGTTTACCGCATTATGTAATTATAAAGTCTGCAATATTGCGCTTGGGCAAGCTCAATTATATGCGCCTTTGCAACCCGCTCCGTTACGTCTTCCGGTAAGTCATAAATGCATTTGCTTGCACGCTCGGCATGATTATCATTTCATTTATGTTAGCGTGTTTCGGACGCGTGGCGCAGAAAAGAACCGCTTCGGCAATGTCCGTTCCGGTTAGCGGAGTTAATCCGTTGTAAACGGATTTCGCTTTTTCCTCGTCGCCGTAAAAGCGCACTACGCTGAATTCCGTTTCAACCATTCCGGGGTCCACCGCGCTTACGCGAATTCCCTTATCCAGAACGTCCATCCGCAGCGATTTTGTGATTGCGTTTACGGCGTGCTTTGTGGCGCAGTAAACTCCGCCGCCGGCGTAGGCTTCGCGTCCCGCGATTGAGCCGATGTTGATAACGTGACCGCTTTCCCTTTCCGCCATTCCGGGAACGATGTTTCTTGTAACGTAAAGAAGTCCTTTGACGTTTGTGTCTATCATCTCTTCCCAGCCGTCAACGTTGTCTTCGTAAAGTTTGTTTAAGCCGCGTCCCATTCCGGCGTTGTTAATTAAGATATCTATCGCTTTCCATTCTTCCGGAAGGGCGTTTATTTTTTCTTCAACGTCGTTTCTGTCGGTTACGTCCATTTTAAAAACATAGCTTTCGGCGCCGAACTTTTCTTTTAATTCTGCCGCAAGATTTTCAACTTTTTCGATTCTTCTTGCCGAAAGACTCAGCTTCGCGCCGTTTTCCGCAAATATTTCCGCGCACGCTTTCCCGATTCCTGCGGACGCGCCGGTGATAAAGACTATCTTATCTTTAACATATTCCATAATCAACTTCCTTTACAATTGTTAAATATTTAAATTTTATTTACTTGCCGATATATTTCATAATTCTTCTGCTCGAAAGATTAAAATATCCCATTAACAAAAGTATTGAAAAAATTCCGAAAACAATTTTAGTCGAAAATTCCATTCCGAGATAATTCATCAATCCGCTCCAATCGGAATAAATATCAGGCGCGGCTATCGAGACAAAAACGCCGTAGAAAATTTTTACGATCAAATAACCGGAGACGATCAAGTTAAAAATCACAAGCGAAAATCTAGCCGTTCCAATCGGTTTTCTTTTCAAAAGATAATGAGCAAATTCAATAAGCGCGATTGAAAAAATAACGGGAGATAAAAATAAAAACAAGGCTTCGGCAAAAGGAAGCGACGAAGGCGAATAAATTTTTGTCGCTGCGCCCGCATAGTTAAAGGCTATTGCGTACTCAACGTTTCCCGCCGCCAACGCCGCCGCCGCTTGAAAAATTTCGCTCCCGAAAAAAACAACCAACGCGCCGGAAAGAATTCCGAAAAACACCGCCTTTCTGTTCTTCATAAGCGCACCGAATGATCTTTCCCTAAAAATTTACAATAGTATTATTTTGACAAATTGCCATTGCCCAAATTTAAGTTTAATTCATAAGAAATCATACATGCGCGAAACCGCAATTGATAATGGACAATGGAGAATGGATAATGGATAATTGGAATTTTGAGCGTAACAATAGTTATTTCGGTTCAACCGATTTAAATTTTTCATTCATCCGATCATCCATTCATTCATTCTTAAATTAATCTTCAAAATTTCTTTACATAAAAAACAACTTGTCCCGATGTTTTTTATCGGGAATGATTTAACTTGTAATACTATAGATTTCTATATAATGTCATCCCTTCGGGATTAAAAACTATTTTCAAGTCTTAATAATTTCTATTTGAAAAATTTTTTCCGTTAGAAATTTGTGATAAATTTTATTTGTGTCCACACATAAAGAAAACTAACCCCGAAGGGGTGATATTATTGTAGCAAATTGATATCACATTCCTATAAACCCCGAAGGGGTGATATTATTTGCCGGTTAATGTAATGTTTGATCTCAATGTTATCTTAATATTTGAGAATTACAGTTAGTAATCTTTTCTCATATTGAATATATTTGCGAACGAACATGAAAGGAGTTTAAAATGGGAAAGATAAAAGAAGTAATAAAACGAAACGGGGCGGTCGTTCCCTTCAATCCGTTGAGAATTTCAAACGCTATTTACAGAGCCGCGGTCGCCGTGGGCGGGCGCGATAAAAAAACCGCCGAAGCCCTTGCGGATAAAGTGGTTGAAGCGCTCGAACAAATGGAATTCGAAAACGGCAACCCGCATATCGAAGAAATTCAAGACGTGGTTGAAAAAGTATTGATTGAAAACGGACACGCTACCGTGGCTAAAGAATATATTTTATATCGCGAAGAAGCGAACAGAAGACGCGCGACAGACCAAAAATATTCCACGAAGGAAGACAACAACATTCCATGGGCTAAACTTTGGCACGTTTTGAATTGGGCGGTTAAAAACGATTTGCACACAATCGAGTCGCTGAATAAAAAAATCAAAAACGGAGAATTCGCCGAAGTCGTGCACATCAGCGAGAAAGCTTACGAGCACAATATCGACACGGCGGCGAAATTGATTTCCGAGCGGCATGACGCGTTGAAAATGGTTATGGTTTCGGGACCTTCTTCTTCCGGTAAAACAACCACAACAATTCGGCTTGAAGAAAAACTGAAAGGCGAAGGATTTAAATTCGTCCCGCTGGTTGTTGACAATTACTATTTCGATTTGGAGCTTCATCCGAAAGACGAATTCGGCGATTACGATTTTGAAACTCCGCAAGCCCTGGATCTCGAATTGATTAACGAACATCTGCTCGCGCTAAGCGAAGGAAAGGAAGTGAAAATTCCTTATTACGATTTCAAAGCGGGGAAACGAACGTTGAACGCCACGCCGATGCAATTAAAGGAAGGCGAAATTCTTTTAATCGATTCTCTGTTCGGGCTTTACCCCAAATTCAGCGAAGCGATAGCCGACAACATTAAATTTAAACTTTATCTCGAACCTCTTTTGCAGATGAAAACTTCCGAAGGAAGATATATTCGCTGGACGGACATTCGTTTAATTCGCCGAATGCTGCGCGACTCGGTGCAGCGCGCTTATAATCCGCAGCAAACGCTGGAACATTGGCATTACGTGCGCTCCAGCGAAATGAGAAATCTGATTCCGTACAATTCGACGGCTGATTACATAATAAACACAAACATGCCGTATGAAATCGCCCTTTATCGTCCGCTTCTGCTCGATAGTTTTTTGAAATGGCGCGAAGAGTTTAAAGGCAATCCATTGAAAGAAGACGCCTACGAAAGAGCCGAAAGATGCGCGTCGTTTTTAAGCGAAGTGGAAGGCGTAGAAGACGACTCTCCCGTTCCGAAAAATTCCGTTCTTCGCGAATTCATAGGCGGAAGTATTTACGAATATTGATATTTTTCAAATATAACATTTCGCGGTAAATCGCCTGCGCTTTTTGGTTTGCCTTTCTCTTTACTTGCGAGATCAATAGATCATAGATTTACAAGAGAACTGAAAACTCTTGTAAATTCAATTATCAATCGGGATAAAATGAAACCACTTTCTTCATTTTTATTTGGAATTGTTTTCGCGACGATTTCCTTCTTTGCGGCGCAAACAAATTACGCGCAGCCGGTCGCGTATAAATTCGAAAGCCTTTCTTCCGATCAGGGATTGTCGCAGGGCGCTGTTTTTGCGATGCTGCAAGACAGCAAAGGTTTTATGTGGTTCGGCACAAAAGACGGGTTGAATAGATACGACGGTTACAAATTCACGGTTTACAAAAGGAAATTAAACGATACTACGAGCCTCAGCAACAATTTTATTCTGTCAATTTTTGAAGACAGCCGTCATTTTATTTGGATTGGAACGAACGGCGGCGGCGTTTGCCGTTTCAACCCTTTAAAAAATAATTTTAAAAGATATTTGAACGAGCCGGGAAAATCAAATTGCATCGGAAATGACATAGTAAACTCAATAACCGAGGATTCGGATGGAATTTTATGGTTCGGAACAAAGTGCGGTTTGGATAGATTCGATCCGATCGCCGAGGAGTTTACTCATTTCAAATACGACGAAAATTCACGATCATGTTTAAGCAACAATAACGTTAAAGTCGTTTATTCACCGAAAAGGGGAAATGAGAATTTACTTTACGTAGGAACGGATTTAGGCGGCTTGTCTGTTTTAGACAGAGCGACGGGAAAATTTGAACACTATCTTTGGAACGTTAACGACCCGAACCCGCTTAACGGACCGATTATTACAAGCATTGCGGAAGATTCGCTCGGCAACATTTGGATGGGCGCTTTTTGCGACGGACTTTTTTCCTTGGATATTTCTACCGGAAAAATAAAACAATATTTAATTGATCCGGAAGATTCGTTGAGCGTGATAGGCAATTGTTTAAGAGCGCTCGCTTTTGACAAAAAAGGATTTCTTTGGATAGGTTCTGACGATAAAGTTATTCAATGGTTTGATCCGCAAAAAAAAGTATTTGACTTCTTTTTATATCAGAACGATAGTAGAGCGGGAGACGTCGGCACGGGAATTAGATCGCTGACAATAGATAAAAGCGGAATTTTGTGGATTGGCTCAAACGGATTTGGAGTAAGCTATTCTTTTTTAAAAGGGAAAAAATTCAACCGCATAAAACACGATCCGTTAAATAAAAACAGTTTAGGGTTTTCCAGCGTCAGAGCTATCTCCGAAGACGACCGAGGCAATCTTTGGGCGTCGGGCTATCCGGGGCTTAACAAAATTGATAGAACGAATAATCAAGTAGAACGATATTTCAGTAATTACGCAGTTTACGATTTTTGTGAAGACCCCGACAGCAGTCAAATTATCTGGGTTGGAACCGAAGGGCTCGGATTATACAAATTTAATAAATTGACGATGGAGATTTTTCGCTACAAATCTTCTCACATGCCGAAACCGAAAAGTTTATGCGGAAGTTTTGTTTATTCATTGCTTATAACTCGCGATGGATTTCTTTGGATTGGAACGGACAGAGGATTAAATCGATTTGACAGAACTTCGGGAAAATTTACTTATTATGGATACAACGCCGATAATCCTAAAAGTTTAAGCGACGGAAAAGTTAAAGCCGTTTATGAGGATAAAGAAGGAAAACTTTGGGTAGGAACTACCAGCGACGGAATTTCTCTTTTCAACAAAAAGGATCAAACTTTTTCACACTTCAGACACAAACAGAATGATACAACAAGCTTGAGCGGCAACAATGTTTATTCTTTTTATGAAGACAAAAAGGACAATTTTTGGATTGGAACCGCGAACGGATTAAACTTATTCGACAAAAGAACGAGAACGTTCAAATGTTACTCGGAAAGAGACGGATTGCCGAACAACGTTGTTTACGGAATACTGGAAGACGACGGCGGCAATCTGTGGTTAAGCACAAATAAAGGATTGTCGAAATTTAATCCTTCGGAAAAATCATTTGCAAATTTTGACGTTGACGACGGTTTGCAGGGAAACGAATTTAATTCCGGAGCTTATTTTAAGAGCGGCAAAGGGGAAATGTTTTTCGGCGGCGTCAACGGAATAACCGAATTCTTTCCGCGCGATTTTGAAAAAAATCAGTTTAAGCCGCCGGTTGTTTTAACGGCTATTAAAAAGTTCAACAAATCCGTTGAATTTGAAAGAGATTACTCAATGATAGATACCGTCGAATTATCTTACAAAGACGTGGTCGTTTCCTTTGAATTCGCGGCGTTAAACTTTTACAAATCGAGGAAAAATCAATATGCGTATATGCTGAAAGGTCTTCACGACGATTGGATTAAATTGGGCGCAAAGCGCGAATTAACTTTCACCGCCCTTCCCGCCGGAGAATACGTTCTGCAAGTAAAAGCCGGCAATAACGACAATGTTTGGAATGAAAAAGCGTTAAAACTTACTCTTATCGTTTCTCCGCCGCCGTGGAAAACCTGGTGGGCGTATTCGTTATATTTTCTTTTCTTAGGCGGTTCGCTTTTCGGATTTATTCAATGGCGCTCGCATAAAATTATTATCGAAAAGAATAAACTTGAAAAGACGGTGAAACAAAGAACCGGAGAACTTCTCGAGTTGAATTCAAAAATGGAATCGGAATTGCAGCAAGCCGCGAATTACATTGAATCTCTTTTGCCGGAAAAATTAACGAAGCCGATTAAAACCGATTGGAAATTCCTTCCCTCTTCGCAGCTTGGCGGCGACGCTTTCGGGTATCATTGGTTGGATGAAAATAATTTCGTCTTTTATCTTATTGACGTTAGCGGTCACGGAGTCGGCGCGGCTATTTTATGCACAACTGTAATGGACATTCTGCGTTCGAGAATACTTTTTGACGCCGATTTTTCAAATCCCGCAGAAGTGTTAAACTCTCTTAATAAAAGTTTCGACATCGAAAATCTTAACGGGAAATATTTTGCGCTATGGTACGGCATTATCGATAAAAGAAATTACGAGTTAACTTGTTCGTCGGCAATGCACCCGCCGGCTATCCGAATAAACGGCGACGGAATTGAACGTCTCGGCGAAAAAAACATAATGATAGGCGGTATGCCGGATTATCGTTTTGAAAACATAAAATATAAATTGAACGCCGGCGATAAAATATATCTTTTCAGCGACGGCTGCTTTGAGTTGGAGAAAGCGGACGGAAGCAATTTGGGGTTTGATGAATTTGTCGGAATTATCCTTGAAAAATCAAAAGAGAAACGCCCGATCGACGAAATTCATTCCGCTCTGCTAAAAACAAACAGAGAGAATTCTTTTATCGACGATTATTCTATGATTGAAATTGAACTTCTTTGAGATTAACTTTATAATTCTTATAAAAAAACAATCAAAAAATGATTAGAGAAAAATTACTTTCGCTCATAAAAGAGAATAAAGGTTTGGCGGAAGTTGACTTGTCCGGCGAAAATTTGGACGGTTTAAATAGTAATTTAAAGCATATCGAAAAGAATCAAGTAATTTATAAAAACTCCGATCCGGCAAATTCAATATTTTTAGTCGTCAGCGGCGAAGTAATGATTTCCAACGACGACGAAATAAAATCGTACGGCGAAAAAGAATATTTCGGATCAAGATTTATCGGACAAAATAAAAAGCGCAACGAAAAAGCGATAGCGGTAAAACCGTCAATTATTTTGGAATTTATTCTCTTCGAAAATAAAACCGACGAGAGAAAAAATTCTTCTTTTGCAAGCGATATTGCGATTAGCCGAACGACCGACGGCGACAAGGAAAAACAAACGCCCGACATTGTAAGACTTTCTCTCAAAAGAGATTACGGCGTTCCTTTTTGCAATTCAGAATATGACGGATTGCTCGTCGTATTTGTTAATATGAAAAAAGCTACATTAACAAGCTCCAAACA
>JAADIR010000264.1 GCA_013151245.1 Chlorobiota bacterium | reverse complement strand
AGTTTTATCTTTTAATATCGTCTGATATTCTAATTTCATTCACTGTTTTTACACTCACAGATTGCCCATCCCGATGAATCGGGATTAAGCAATCTGTGTTACAATTGCCGTAACGCAGATTGACCATTCTGCGATTCCGACAAAACAGACAGATCGGCGCAAAGAACCGTTTAATTAATAATCAGCATCTTTTTAACTGAAAAAAACTTACCGGAACGAAGAGAATAAAAATAAATTCCGCTCGGTAGTTTTTTTGAATTAAACTTTACTTGATGTTCGCCCGGCGTTTGTTTGCCGTTTACAAGCTCCGCGATTTTTCTTCCGAGAAGATCGTAAACTTTCAGACTTACGTCGGCGCTTTCTCCGTTTTTAAGAGGAACAAAATATTTTATCGTAGTAAACGTTCCACTGCCGGCGCCGCTTTTCCCGAAAGGGTTGGGATAATTTTGATAAAGCCGAAACTTTTCCGCAAAGTTTGTTTCATCTCTAATCGAGGTAATATCAACGTCAAATCTAAACGCGCGGTAGCTGTAAATTTTAAAAGGCAAAGATAAATCGAACGCGACCTCGCCGTCGGGCGTAACTTCGGTAACGGTTTTTGTAAAATGATTTTCGCCCCAGCCTATTATTGTGTTTCCGTTTTCAAGTCTCTGCGCGTAGCCCATTGCGGAAGTATAAACGTCGGGCGACGGTCTGTATTCCCAAACTTTTGTAAACGTTTTATTTTCCTGATCGAGCGAAAACTCCAAAGCCCTTGAATATTGAGGCGTTTTGAGATTCCCGTTATCGAACAGCATATAATTTCCATTCGGCAGAAGTCGTATCGCATGTTGATGGGAAAAGCCGGTGAAGTTATTTTCGTCCGTGTCGTTCAAAAACTCGAATTCATTATTCTTAGACTTTGAGCCGCCGAGCCGCCAAATAATGTCGCCGGTTTCAACGTCGATTTTAATAATTTCGTCAAAATATCTTACCGAAAGTAAGATATTGCCGTCGTAATCCAGATCAAGCGCGTTACAGTGAAAACATTCGACAACGGGCGTCGTCAAATCAATATCTTCAGTCGCGTCGGTAATGTTAAGATGATCGAAAACATTCCATTCGAAAACAAGTTCTTTTTGGGCGTTGAATTTTTGAATTACGTTTCCAACGACAACTGCGTTAGGTCTTCCGCCTTCGACAATTTGACTCATATCAACGATTCTGTTTTCAATGGCAAGCAGAATATACCCGCCGTCGTCAAGAAATTTCAACTCGTGCAGATTTGTAGCTTTTCCGTTAACCGCGCGGAAACTATCGACAACTTCAAAGTTTGAATTCATTCCGTAAAACCGGCTGCGCGCAAAACTGAAATAAGTGAACATCCCATTTTTCTGCAGCTTAAAATCCGTATTGATTGAAGAATTCATATATCTCTTAAAAACAAGCCGCCCGTTATTATCAATAATTAAAAGATACGGATCGGTTTCCATATCGTCGTCCAAAACAAAATTGCTTAGGAAAATATAGCCGTCGCTCGGATTTGAATTATTATTAATTGTGATAGCCGGAGGAGTTTGCCCGAATGCGGCGCCGAATAGATAAATCGAAAAAAACAGAAAGAAAAATATTTTTTGTTTCATTGTTTACTCCCTCGTAATCTTATAAAACTATTATCGATAGGAAAACAAAAAACTTAACTGAAGAAATTCCTAACAATTTTCTACATCAAATATGAAAACCCGAAAATAATATCAATTTGGTGATAAATTACGTCGGTGTTTTTATTTTCAAAAATGCCGAAGAAATCGAAATTGTTAAACAACTCGCCGCTGTAACCGTAACCGAAACCGAGAGTAATTTTCAAATTTTGATATTTGAATTCCGAGCCTGAACGGATGTGAATAATATCCCACGTTGAAATAGCGAGTTGATTGGGATTGTCCGAATCGAAAGCCGATCTGTCTGTGGTGATGCTTCCGTAAAAAATAAAATTTTCGTTCAGTTTGTATTTTATTCCGAATCCAAAATTGAAAACGCTTTTCAAAGAGTATTTCACATTGTGCTCAACGCTCTTGCCGGTTGATTGAACGACGAATTTTTCCGGTTTCATTATGCCGTATTCATTAACTTTATTGAACCATTCGGCGGAAAAGTAAAGCGAAGTGCGCTCAAAATAATACGCTCCTCCGAAACCGATTGAAAGCGGAGAATAATAATACGTTTTCAAATTTTCTTGATAATCGCTTAACATATCGGGAATATCCGCCAGCGTATCCAAGCCGGTATTCGATTTGGAAAGCAATAATGAAGAACTTCCCTTGCCTAAAATGTTAACGCTCGGCGTCGTTAAAGAAAGTCCGAGCATATAATTTTTGTCTCTATATGAAATTCCGCCTTTCAAAAGAGCTCGAACGTTGTAATAATCAACGCCGGCAATAGCCAACACGTCGCCCGTCAGATTATCCGGATCGTACGTTTGAAAAATAGATTCTCTTTTTTCAGTCTGCGACCGGTACGGAACATATACCGAAACTCCGATTCCGATTTTCTTGGAAAAGGATTTAGACCAACTCGCGCCGTACCAAAATTCGGAGATTTTATGATTAATCGAAATCCTGCTCGATTCAAAATTTTCCGTCGGATAGTCCGAAAGGTAAATATCTTCTGCGTAAAAATTAAAGTCCGTTCGCGCAAGACCGGAAACTGCAATTTGATCTCCTTCAATAAAATGGAACGGCAGCCTCATTGCAAATATTCCTTTGGACGTATTTGTGTACCAATAGGATAAGTCCAAACTGCTTCCGGTAATGTTATTAAAATCAAGAAAAATTAATTGATAAGAACCGGTCGTGAGAACGAGCGCCGAATCCGTTGAAAACGCCAACGCGCCCGGATTGTAAAACGTTGCGCTCAAATCGGAAGCCGAACCTATTATCGTTCCGCCAAGCAATTCTCCGTATGTTCCATATTGATTAGTCCAATATTGCGTGTCTTGCGCAAAAACGGAAGCGGAAAAACCGGAGAAAAAAAACGATGCGAAAATAAAAATTCGAGCATATTTGAAAATTGAAATGAAATATTTGTTTATGCCCGTCAACTACTAATTTCCTTTTATTTAACAGAATATGAAACCGATTTTTTTTAATGCGATAAGTTACAATTGAAGGCGGAAAATTAAAAATGCAAAATAAGAGCGCTTGAAAACGGATAATTGAGAATGGATAATTTTTTTGAAGTTAGATTATTGACGCGGTGAAAGTATCTTGCAAAAATTAAAACGCATCATTCGAAACTCGGAATGGTAAGTTATGATAAAAAACATTCCGTTTCCGGGATTGTTATCTTTTCTTCAGCCAAGCGACGGGGTTTTGATAATTTCTTTCATTCCAAATTTCAAAGTGAACGATGTTTCCTTCCAGACTGTTTGTAACGGTTCCCAGTTTATCGCCGGCTTTTACTTCGTCGCCCACGTCAACGGAAATATTTGTAAGATGCCCGTAAACCGTGCGATAGTTGTTTCTGTGCGTGATAATAATCACGCTGCCGAATTCCGGTATCCAGTGAATAATCGAAACTCTTCCGCCCGCAATTGCGTAAACAGGTTCGTCTTTTTTTGTTCGAATATCTATTCCGTAATTTAGAGTTACGGTTTTCAATTTTTTGTTTTTAATCTCGCCGAATTTTCTAGTGACTTTTCTGCTCGACACGGGCCAATCCAATTTGCCTTTGAGTTCGGGGAATTTTTCGAACTTGTCGTATGAATATTTTAATTCTTTGGGAACTTCTTTATTCTTCATGATATTGGTTCGCAGCGTTTCCTGACGTTTTCTCTCTTCGTCGTTCAATTTTGCAATTATTCCCTTAATGGCAATCTCGGCAATCCGTTTCTTTTCAATTTCGCTTTGAAGCGCCGATTTGTCGTTTTTCAAAACCGCGATTATCTTTTCGCGCATTATTTTCTTTTGATTTAAAATATCCTTCTCGGATGTTTTCGCTTTTACAATTTTTTCTTTTTCTAATATTTCTTTTTTCAGTTTTTCTTTTAATGAATTTAACTCATCCGATTTGGCTTTCAATTCGGATAGTTTCTTTTCGTTAGCGTCCGCAATGCTCTGCAAATACTTGTATCTTACCATCGCCTGCGAAAGGGATTTTGCGTCTAAAAGATATTTCCAAAAAGAAGTTTCTCTGTTTTTAAAAAGCCAAACGACGTAACGGGAATAATCTTTTTTCAGTTCGGCTACATTCTTATTGATCTCTTCAATTTCCTGCGTGATGCTCTGAATTTTTCGATCTTTTTTCTTCTCTTCCCTTTTAAGATTGAGAACCAGCTTATCCAAAAGCATCGTCTGCTTATTAAGATTGTTCAGCGCTTCGGTCGATTTTCTTTCCTTAGCGGATTTATCGCGGAGTTCGTTTTCAAGTTGTTTGATTTCATTTTTTACTTTCAGAAGCTCTTTGTTTTTTTTATCAATAGCGTCCGATTGAGCAAAAAGAGAGGCGGAAAATACTAACATAAAAAAGAGCCCAAACAATATGCGCGAATATCCGTTTACCATTCAATCACTTTAGCGTCGTCCGGTAAATCGAGCGCAAGCGGGAAAAGAGGTTCATTAATTTTCATTTTTCGGTATTCGATATTTATTTTCTGATTTTCGTTTTTGTTTTCAACTATAATCATTCTCGGTATCGATACGTCTTCATACCGTTTAAATTTTAAGTATTTTGCCGAATAGATATCCGAAGTCTCTTTATTTTCAAGCTCAAATGAAAGAAGAGCCAAATCCTCTTTGCGAATTACATAATTAGTTTCCCGCTCACCGCTAATATAAGTAAGTAAAAATTCATCATCCGTCTGATCGTACTTTTCGGGAATGTTTTTTAATTCTTTCGTAAGATTAACCGCTCCGGAAAAAGCGTCTATTAAATTATCAAACGTCATATCGACCTTAAAAACTTCTTTCAAAATCTTATCGTCGTTTTTCCCTTTATAAATTTGATTTTTCATCACGTCGTAAAATATAAAATCGCTCTGAGTCAATAATAGCTTCGCCATATCAATTCCGAACGGACCGTAGAAAGAAATTTTCATCGAATCGGGTTTCTTTATTTCAACCGAAAAAGTTCCGGTAATATCAAGCTGAGCCGTTTCAATTTTAAGCGATCCGGTTCCTTCGAAAGTTTTAATTCTGCGGCGGTTTGCTTCCAATTTTTTTATCAATCTGTTCGATGGAATTACCGTTTCCTCTTTTACCGGTTTAGACGGCACGCACGATGAAATTACCGCGATTGAAAACAACAAAAATAATCCCGCTATAATTTTTTTCTTCATAAATAAACTAAATTTTATTCTAAAAAAACTTCCTTCTTCCTGCATCCTGAATCTTGAATCCTGCATCCTGAATCCTCTACTCAATCGCCTTTTTATCAATCTTCTCTTTCAGCTTTTCGTTCGATTTATCCAGCGCATAAGCGTCCTTCCAAAGTTCAAGGGCTTTATCTTTTTCTCCCTTTTTAAATTTTACGTCGCCGAGATGTTCAAGAATAACGGCGTTTGCGCCGTCAACATCCAACGCTTTGCCGATGTATTTTTCGGCTTTATCATATTCGCCGAGTTTGAAATAAACCCAGCCCATTGTATCGAGATAGGAAGAGTTTTCAGGTTCCTTTTCAACAGAATAGCTCACCATCTTCAGCGCTTCGTCTAATTTAATTCCCCTTTCGGCAAGAGAATATGCGTAGTTATTCAAAAGAAGAACATTCGCGGAATCAAGTTTAATCGCTTTTTGATAAGAAGAATCGCATTCCGTCCACATTTTTTTTCCGTCGTAAATCATCCCCGCCATTCCGAGAAGCTGCGCGTTATTCGGATCGATTGAAAGCGATTTTTTAATATACTTAAGCGCCTCGTCTTCTTCGTGAAGTTGATTAAGCGTAAAAGCATAAACCGAAAGAACGTTCACGTCGTTCGGATTAAGCAGCGTTGCTTTTTCAAGATACTTTTTGGCTTCTTTATGAGCGCCCAATTGCGATTGGGAAAATCCCATCACAAAGTTCAAAACAAAATCGTTTGGAAAATTTTTCAATCCTTTCGTCATCTGTTCAACGGCTTCTTCATATCTTCCCGCTTCAAAAAGCCCAATGCCCAAACTCGACCACACTTGCGAATTCCACTCGGCAAGCGACGCGGCTTTCTCAAAACGTTCGATTGAAAGAGAATCCTTCCCGTCGATTCTGTAAATTTCGCCGAGCAGAGAGTTTACTTGCCAATCGGTTGAATCTTTATCTATTTCAGTGAGAACCATTTCCGCTGCTGGAATCAGCGCAGAATCGTTCATCGCTTCTTTTGCAAATCCCGCGGAAATTTCCACCTTCGTTTCGAAAGGAATTTTTTCGTTATGTATGATTTTAATATATTCTTTCGCCCCTTCTTCCCATTTTTTTTCGGCAATGTACGTCTGCGCTTTCATTTCAATTAAATGAGGATTGTCGGGATAAAGCAGAAGAACGTCGTCGAGAAGTTTTATCGCTTTGTCGTAATCGCCTACTTTCACGTAAGACTCAATCAGCAGTTCCTGAAGTTTTAAATTTGAAGGATCCAGTTTAGCCAAATTCTCGATTGTTGCAATTGTCTTTTTAACGTTTCCGAGACGTTCGTTCAACTCGGCAATTTTTACCAAAACGCTCCACTGCGGTCCGGCTAATTTGAGAAGCTTATTATAAACTTCCAGCGCTTTTAGCGGTTTGCCGCGTTCGTATAAAGCGCCGAGATTGTAATAAGCGTTGTAATCGGTAGAATCGAGCCGGACAACTTTTTCGAAAATCGCTTGCGCCGAATCGACTTTGTTTGAAATAAAAAAGATGTGCCCCAAAAGCGTAAGATACTCCGTATCGGTTGAATCGCCCGCAACCGCCGTTTGAGCATGCCGCATTGCCGGACCGATTTTTTTTAGTTTCAGATAGCTTTTGGCAATAGTATAATGCAATCCGGGCGAAGGATCCAACTTAAGCGCTTCCTGATAATCCAAAATTGCTTCGGCGTAATTTCCCTGCATTTCGGCAAGCGCGCCGTCCACCACATAATCGGAAGCGGCGTTTTTAATGTCCGTTGAATCGGGCGCATTTATTTGGTTTTGCGCCTTGTTTTCTTCGGGTTTTTTAACCGAAGTTTCGGCGGCGGAACAGGCGGCAATAGATAAAAAGAGAATTGCGGCAATAATTTTTTTCATATAATTCAAACTCATGTAGTTAAAAATTATAAAACAGTTTTTCTTAAAAAAAGTTTCAGAATAAGTTACAAATGTCTCTCTTTGAAACGTAAAAAACAAATTTGAAAAGCAATGGAAAATGGATAATTGAGAATTTATCTCGGCGGCTTGTCTCGGCGCAACAAAGTGAAGCCGGAAGCAAAGCGGAGACGGATGGAGAATTATAACTGTAAACTTGGACGCGACAGAGTTTTTTCGTTTTATGTTAAATTGTTTTAGGGAACAGACGATCTGTCGTAATCCGAGGAATTGTAACGCGGATTGATTAGTTCCGATTCATCGGAACGGTCAATCTGTGGGAAGAAAAAGGGAGAAAAAGTTTTTTGCTTGCATCGCCGTCGCAGATTGCCCGCTGCGCTAAGCAATCTGCGTTACGGTAAAACAAACGATCTGTTAAAAAAGCCTTGTAACTTTAAATCGCGCCTAATCCAAATTTTTCTTACCTCTTACAAAGAAAACATTCTACACAATTCGGCGGATTGCCGCGTCGTCGTCCGGCAGCTACCGAACTCCTCCTCGCAATGACGAAACGAGGTTCGTTTTTCGTCTTAACGTCTCCCGTTTCTTCACTTCTCTGAGATAAATTCTCCATCCGTCTCCGCATCGCTATCGAGATAATTCTTCATTATCCATTGTCCATTCTCAATTCTCCATTAAAAATTCATATCCTCTTCAATCGTTTCAAGAATATTGAGATAACTTTCGTAACGTTCAACTGAAATTAAATCTTTTTCAACCGCTTTTGCAACGGCGCATTCGGGCTCGTGATAATGAGTGCATGTATTGAATTTGCATTGTTGAATAAACGGCTCAAACTCTTTGAAATAGTGGGCTAAATCGATTTTCATTATCCCGAACGGAGCCATCTCCCTAATTCCCGGCGTATCGATTACGTAAGTATTTTCCGCAACTTTTAACATAACGCTCGTAACCGTAGTATGCTGTCCTTTGTTGCTGTACCCGCTTATGTCTCCGACCTTCAAATCGAAATGAGGAAAAATTGCGTTTAGAATCGACGATTTTCCTACGCCCGATTGTCCCCAAAAAAGATTTACCTTTCCGCCGAGCCGCTTTTCAATATTTCCCAAACCGGCTTTTTCTTCCGCGCTTGCGGGAAAAACATCGTAACCGATCTTCTCGTAAAGTTCTTTCCATTGCAAATAATATTTATCGTCGTCCAAATCAATTTTGTTAATAATAATATTTACCCGAATATGAGAACTTTCGGCGGCGACGATAATTCTATCGATAAATTTCGAATTGAAAGGAGGCTCGTCAACGCTCGACACAATAAAAATTTCATCCACGTTTGCGGCGACAATCTGTTCAAGTCTTTCGCCCCGGCGCGACGCGCCTTTTATTTTAGGGGCTTTGCGCGCGATACTGTTTTTGCGCTCGATAATCGATTGAATTGTTCCCGTTCCGTCTTCGTTTAATTCAATTTCCAGAAAATCGCCGACCGCGGCGATATCAATTTTGTAGAGTTTGTCTTTTTTCAAATGAAATTGTTTTTTGAATCTTCCCGGTAAGTTACAGCGAACAATGCGCCCGTCGTCGGTTTCAACGTAATAATCTTTTGCTTCTATTTTAACAATTCTTCCGTTAATCATTGATTGCAAAATATGAAAAGAAACTTAAAAAATTGAACTGTTTGATTACTTTTATAATCAGCAAGCAAAGTCAAAAAAACGCAACCGCCGAACCGGACAGCCGCGCCAATCAAACTAACTCCTAGCTCCTAACTCCTAAATTCTAACTATTTAACTACTTCCATTTTATCTTTTACCAACTGTTATTACGCCTAAGGCATTATTGCCGCCAACTGTTATTATTAAATTTCCTTTAAATGCAAGTCCGGAGTAACTGCCGTTGTTAAGTCCGGTTTCATCGTGAAAACTTTTCCAGTTTAATCCGTTATAGTGTAATACTTCTCCATAGGCGCCAACTACTATTATATCATTTAGGTTGTTCCCTCTGATTTTTGTTGTACTATGCGTTGTGTAATCAAGAGGACCATTTTTCCATCCATTTTCGGTCAATAAATGTTTTTCATAAATCCCACTCCCTACTATATAATAATGCCTCTCCGGTATAAACCAGACGCTCCAAAGTTCATTATACTGAGAGCTTGGAATATATGTTGAAATTTCTGTAGCTGTATTTTTAATTATACTATAAAGATGGTTCTCTGGCGGATAGTTACGTGTGCTTACTGCTAGTATCTGCATTTCCCCGGTTTTATCATCCTCTGCTCCATAGATATCAAGAAATTGCAATTCCGTCCCGCTCTCTATCTTCTCCCATCCGGCTCCCGACGGACGCCCGTCGTAATGAGCTATTTTTCCCCCGTTGCCTGCTACGTAAAA
>JAADIR010000141.1:8011-16976 GCA_013151245.1 Chlorobiota bacterium | reverse complement strand
AAAACTTCAACAATCAACGTCATTCCCGTAGAAAGCATTCTGCAGGCGATTGATATTGTGTTGAGGTAGAGGAAAGGAAAAACTATTCTTGATTTTCCGACAATGAATACGTATAATTAATTATTAAATTATACGTATTCATGGAGTGGCAGATGAACACAAAATTAACCTTAAAGCTTAACAGAAGAGCGATTGAGCGCGCGAAAAAATATGCCGATAAAAACAAAAAAAGTCTTTCGGCGTTGGTTGAAAATTATTTTAACATAATCACGGAAAAGGAAAACGCCGGCGAAATAGAAATTTCTCCCAACGTTCTTGAATTATCCGGGATTATTAAACTCCCAAAAGATATAAGCGAAAAAAGCGAATACAAGAAACATCTTGAAAAGAAATATTTATGAAACCGAAAATATTTATCGATTCGGATATAATTTTAGATTTATTCGCAAAACGGGAACCGCACTTTATTCATTCGTCAAAATTATTCACTTTAATTGATAAGGGAGAAGTCGCCGCGTTCACTTCTCCGTTAATATTTGCGAATCTTCATTACCTTTTGAAAAAATTTTCTTCAAATGCCGTGGCAATGAAAAATTTAAGAAAGCTAAAAACGCTGATAAAAATATTACCTATAAACGAAAAAGTTATAGAGCAATCTCTTAATTCCGACTTCAGCGATTTTGAAGACGCGATTCAATATTTTACGGCGGTTAATAACGGCGTTCGTTTATTGGTTACAAGGAACAAACGCGATTTTAAGAAAAGTAAAATTCCGGTTTTAACTGCGGAAGAATTTTTAAAAATGCGAGAGACGGAGAAGAGATAAGCGATTGTTTATACATTCAATGCTCATACCCGTGAAAATCCTTTTCCCCTGCGGCGATTTTTAATTTTAAATAATTGTCTTTCGGCGGAAGCGGGCACGTGGCGTATTTGGTAAACGCGCACGGCGGATTATACGCTTTGTTAAAATCGATTATTGTCTCGCCGTTTTCATCCGGTTTGTCAACGTAAAGAAAACGTCCCGCGCCGTAAGTTTCCGCGCCGCTTGTTTCGTCCGCGAAAATGATGAAAAGTCCGTCCCCTTCCTCAATAGGGTCGAGCGTAAACTGTTCGCCGTCCTTTTCAAATTCCAGATAAAACTCTGTCGAGTCTTCTTCGACGGTTCCGATAACCGAAGGAATCGTTAACAATTTTGGGGATTCGTAATATTTTACGCGGGCTTTCAAACGCCATTCTTCATTGATTGGAAAAGTTTCGATTCCCTTAAAGCTTTTCCTGAGCGGGCTTTCGGAGTTTTTGATTCTTATTCCGTATCTGTCGCCCCGAATAATAAGATACCACGAATAGTTTCCGTAAGTAAGTATGGTTTGATTTCCCTTTGCGTCGGAAACAAGTTTAATTCGTTTAACCGGTTTCCCGTTTTTCAAGTAAACCGTTACGTTCGGATTAATTTCGGCGATAGCAGAATCGCCGTCGAAGATAAACTTTCCGGCAAACATCGGAATCGAATTTTCGGGAAAGACGATATCGTTACTGTCGCTCGAACCGAAAGAGTTTTCGCCCGCGTGAAGCCAATGGAGCCCTTCAAGCGTAAGCCAGCCGTCTTCCTTTTTGAGATTATTAATCCTTTGAAAACGCCATTCTTTTATCGATTGAATATATTCGGGAGAACCTTTCTCTTTCGTTCCGCAGCTTGAAAGTATTGCGGCTACAAATATAAAAAGAAAGACGCTTCTCAGTTTTACCGTAAAAGAAATAATTGTTCGCGCGTAAGTTAGAATTTTCATAGCGACAATTTAATGAATGATTATCATTTTCTTTGAATCGACGAACCTTCCGGCGGTTAATCGGTAAAAATAAATTCCGCTTGGAAAACCGGTCGGGTCGAATAAAACTTTATAACGACCGGCGCTTTGTTTTTCATCGACGAGCGTAGTCGCAAGTCTTCCTAAAACGTCGTACACTTTCAACGTTACTTCCAAGTTCCCGGCGGCGTTTGCGCTCTCGCCGGAATTGTTTTTATCGTTTGAGTAAACGGCGTATTCAATTGTAGTCGAGCCGCCGTAGCCGCCGGATTTTCCGAACGGGTTGGGATAATTCTGTTTCAGTTCAAAACGAAGCGGGAAATTTTCAATCGTAATTTCCACCTCTCCGCCGTAAATAAATCCGCCGTCGTCGTCAATTTGTTTTAGCCGGTATTTATAATTTCCGAACGGCAAATTTTTATCTTCAAAAGAATAGTTGGAAATCGAAACGACGGTTCCGCCGCCTTCAACAAAACCGACGGTCGTCCATTCCGAGAAACCGCGATTTGTATTTTCCCGCGCGCGTTCGATTTCAAAACCTAAGTTGTTAATTTCTCCCGCGGTAGTCCAACGGAGAATAACCGAAGTTTCTTCAATCTCGGCGAAGAAAGAAGTTAAATTAACCGGAAGCGGATCGTCGATGCTTGTGAACGCGCGTCCCGTTTTTGCGTTCAAATAAAAATAAACGTCTTGATTCTGCGAAGTTGAATACGGAATATCCGCGCATCCTAAGAAACGGTTGTCGCTTCCCCACGCGTCCCAAGTTCCCGAGAGCGTAGCTTTCCATCCGTAATTGCCCGGAGAGGCAACGACGGTATAGTAACAATAAATTCCGTCGCCGGCGACGTAGTCTCCGTTTTGTCCGTCGTCCAGCATTATCTCGGCGCCGGCGTTATTCCAGCCGTTATGGTCGCCCGCGCAGACGACGTCGGACGTTGAGATAATTTGATCGTCCGCGTTAATAATATTTACGGTCGGCAGCCACCCGTCGCCGGAATTGTTATTAGAATCAAAAGTAAAAAGAACCGTTTGCGAAGCGACGGTAGTAACCAGCCAAGAATTTTCAATCGGGAATGAAACCGTCCAATCGTCCGTTCCTATTTTCCATTCGTGTCGTAACGGCTGCGCGATTACAACGGTTGCGGAAAAAATTCCGTCGCCGGCAATTTCGTCGCCGTCGGTTCCGTCGTCGTTCATAGGCGCGGAAGTATCCCAATTATTAAAAGTTCCGCGAACATACCAGTCGTTTCCTCCGCCGCCTCCTCCGCTTCCGTTTCCAATCCAAACGTGATTGATATTTGATTTGGCGATATTTCCGTCAACGTCCGCCGCTTCAACGTAATAATCAACAAGCGCGTTTGTTAATCCGCTTATTTCCGCGCTGTATTTATCCGCTTTGAACAAAGGCGCCGGGTCGGTTTGCGAAGGAATAAAAACGCCGTTCATCGGAATGGAAGTCCATTGCGAAACGTCGCTTCCTCCGGAATAAGTTTCGTTATCGTCGGTAAGGGTTGAATTTACGCCGTCGGAATCGGTTCTATATTTTAGCGTAACATATTCCAAACCGTTTACGTCAAAGGCGTAAGTCCAAACCGAAAAGTCGGACGGCTGCGAAATTCCCCATTCGGTTTCGCCGGGATTATACGGTTCGCGCTGCGGTTCGAAAATAGTCGGCGGCGTTGAATCTGTTTTTCCGGCTATCGCCGCTTGAGCGAAAGGGACGGCAAGATTGCAAGCCCTTGCGGGATGCGAATCCCAAACGCCGTTTTCGGAATAATCCCAATACCAATAGTCGCTGGTTTCGGAATTTAGAAAATAATGGTTTGCGGAATCGGTCAACGCGTTCTGCGGCGCGGCGTCGTTTGCAAAATCAATAAAGTTCTTCGCCGCCGTAACAATTCCCCAGCTGTTTCTGTCGGGCGAATATCCGTTTTGATCGGGATCGGCGAGCCATTTTTTAAATTCCGGATCGCCGTTGTCGGCTCCGCTCCAGCTTCCGCTCTCAACGTGAATTACATCGTTTGCATCCGGAGGAAACATTTCCAAATAATCTTGAATGGTTGCGCAGACAAAGCGGTCGGGCTGCGTTAAAAGCCAATTGACAAAAGATTGAAAGTTTACGCCGTAATAACCGTCCGTTCCGCCGCCGTAGTTATCGCCGTCGTGAGCGAGCACAAGTAAAATAGGATGATCGGGATCCGTGTTTGCAAATTCGAACTGCGACATAACGGTCTCGTAATTCAGCGCGCCGAAGCCGCCGCGCCCGTCTTCGACCCCCAAGTATCTGTTGGAAGGAACGGCGATTATCTTGCTAACCTCTCCGCTTTCGGGTTCGATGAATTCAACGTAATGAGGCTGATTCGCCCATTGCGCGGATACTTTTGTCGGCGCCCAAATATCGGTCAGCTGAATCCAATCGTTCGGGTCGGAGTTCAAAACGTCGGATTTATTCGCTTCGTATAAATTTCCGCCCGTATTGAAAGGATAGTTTTCGCAGGCGCGTTCAAAATGGATGTTGTCTATTAAAACCCATTCGATATTTTCATCGGTTAACGCGGGAATCATTCTCAGCGCAAAAGCGTTTTCCGGAGGGAAAAATCCTTTTGAATAACCGCCCGAAAAATTTTGAGCGAAAGCCGTTTTATGCGCTTCTATCTGTCTGCGGATATCGTCGTAATCTATCAATCCCATCAGCGGATGATGATAACCGAAACCGACCATATCAATTCTCGGATTGCCGAGCGCGGTTGTTTGAGTTTTTATATAATTCCAATGCGATTTCCAGTTCTGAAAATTTGAAACGCCGTCGGATTCCAAATTGTTTAAATTTTCAATCAGCGAGCCGGAAAAACTAACCTGCGAACCGAAATTCGGAAACCCCGCGTTTATTCCTTTCATTACGGCATTTTTAGGCCAATCGGTGTAAGGTCCCGTTCGCGAAACAAATACGTCGTAAACGGAATAGCTGTATCTGTTATTATTAATTGTTTCTATTACGGATTCATAAGGCCAATATATAGGCTGATGCATGTGCCATAAAAACGCGATATAAATCGGAGGATTATCAGTCGCGGAATTTTGCGCGAAAAGCGAGCAACTAAAAAGAAAGAAAATCAAAACGGTAATTTTTTTCATATAAATTTTACGATAGCAAGCAATGTGTTTTCTGTTATGCGGATTAGATTAAACTCAGCTAAATAATTATTTAAATAACAATCTTTGTCGGATATAAATTAAAATAGTTAAAAATTTCTATTGAGCCAAATAAAATCCGGCGGAGAAAAATCCAACCCAGTGTTTATAAGAAACGGGAGCCGTCAAACCCATTTTTGTATTTTTAAAAGGAAGAACGCCTTCCGTTTTCGTATCCGAATATTTAAAAAGTTTCCCGACGAGATTTGTTCCGTTTAAAGCGTTGACAATTTTTGAAGTTGTCAGCAGTCCGAAAACAATCGGGTATCTTCCGCACCACAGCGGAATAGAGTCTTTCTTTTCGGGCGAATTCCAAATTTCGCCCGTAAGACTTTTCAGATCTTTGTCGGTAATTTCAGTTGCAAGATATTCGTTAACAATACGTTTGTCGTTTGCCGTAGCCGCTTCGTGAGCCGTGGAATCCAAACCGAACGGCGAGTTGTTAAAATCTTTGCCGTAATGGTTGGCGTCGTTCGAAATCAAAAAGAAAACATCCTTTCCGGCGGAAAGATTATTTTCTTTCATATAATCAATAATTATTTGCGAAAGATCGCCGCTGATTTTTTCCATTCTGTCGAAATCCATTGCCGTTACCATAATCGGAGTTATTTTTATATCGCGATTGTAATGTTGAAGAAACGGAATCAGAGCTTCAATCGAGTGTTCGATTTTCTGCGCTTTATTGCCGATGATAAGGTATCGCTCGGTCAGCTGCGATTTGATTTTTTCGCGCAAAGGAGAGATTTTCACGTTGCCGTAAGGTCCGTTCCATCTGCCGAAATCGTCGAGTATCAAGACGTTTTTCGGATCGTTCATCGCGCGCCTTACCGTTCCGTGAGTAACGCCGAAGATAACAATCTCTTTCGCCTTGATTAGCCGGTAAAGAGGAAAATAGACTCGACCGGCGTAAAGGTAGTCGTCGTGCGGCGATATTGCCGCGACAAGGTTTTCGGAAGGGAATTTTTTGTCGGCGCTTTCTTTTTGCAGAAACTCGACGAATCTATCCATTTCCGCGCCGTTCCAGCAGAACCCTACGCTGTCGCGAACCGGACGCACGGTTTGCGCGTTGAAAATTGATGCGAACATTATCATAAAAAATAGAGCGTTTAATATTTTCATAATTTAAACCGTTAAATGTTTTTTATAAACAATGGAATTTAACATATTTACCAAAAGTTTGAAAAACATTTTAATGCGCGTCAACCAAAACGTTTTCATATTTGCTATATTTACAGACTAATTTTATAAAAGGATTCAAGATGAAACGGATACGGCTAACCTTCATATTGCTTCTTGCGTCGTTTGCTCTTTTTGCGCAGAATGTAAATTTTAAAATAATTGAAACAACGGACGTTCACGGCGCCGTTTATCCATACGACTTTAAGACGGACAAACCGCTGAAAGGCTCGCTCTCGCACGTATCGGCAATGCTGAAGAAAGAACGCGCGAACAAAAATCAAGAGGTGATTTTGTTTGACGACGGCGATATTCTTCAGGGAACGCCGGCGGTGTATTATTACAATTTTGAAAAACCGAACGAGAAACATCTTTACGCGGAAGTAATGAACTATCTCGGTTACGAAGTCGGGACAATAGGAAATCACGATATAGAAACCGGACACAAAGTTTACGATAAATTCCGAAAGGAAATTAATTTTCCGTGGCTTGCGGCAAACGCGATTGACGTAAAAAGCGGGAAGCCGTATTTTCAGCCCTATTACGTTTTTGAAAAAGAAGGAGTTAAGTTCGCCGTGCTCGGTTTAATTACGCCGGGAATTCCGAACTGGCTTCCGCCCAAAATTTACGAAGGAATTGAGTTTGAGGATATGATAGAAACCGCCAAAAAATGGGTTCCGATTATTCAAGAAAAAGAAAAGCCGGACGCGCTGATAGGGCTTTTCCACTCCGGCGTTGATTACGCTTACGGCGGACAGAAAGCGGATACGCCGCGTAACGAAAACGCTTCCGCTCTTGTAGCCGAACAAGTTCCCGGATTTGATATTGTTTTTGTCGGACACGATCATCACGGGTGGAACAAGCGGGTGAAAGACCCGAACGGAAAGGAAGTTCTTATTCTCGGCGCCACAAGCCGCGCGCGAAACGTAGCCGCGGCTAATCTTGTTTTTGACGCGAAGGAAAGGAAAATCGTTTCCATTGAAGGCGAGATTGTGAATATGAGCGATTATCAACCGGACGCCGATTTCCTTTTGAAGTTCGAGCCTCAGTTTGACGAAATTGAGAAATACGTTTCGCGCCCGCTCGGCGTTTTTACTTCCGAAATTGAATCTTCCGAAGCGCTTTTCGGACCGTCTAAATTTACGCAGCTTATTAATCGCGTTCAAACGGAACTTTCCGGAGCGGACGTTTCGTTTACCGCGCCGCTTTCGTTCAACGCAAAAATCGACAGCGGAACTATTTACGTTAGAGATTTATTCAAGCTCTATCATTACGAAAACTTACTTTACACTATGAAACTTTCGGGAAGGGAGATTAAAGATTATCTTGAATATTCCGCCGACAATTGGTTCAACCAAATGAAAGACGAAAACGATCATCTGCTGAAATTTAAAAAAGACGAAAACGGAAACGTTGTGTTCAGCGAAAGAACCGGCTCGCCCGCGTTGGCGACCAGTTACTATAATTTCGACGCGGGATACGGGATCGACTATTCGGTTGACGTTTCAAAACCTTCCGGCGAACGGGTTACCGTTGAGTCTTTGTCAAACGGAGACGCGTTCCAACTTGACAAGGAATACAAAGTCGCCGTGAACTCCTATCGCGGAAACGGAGGCGGCGGTCATCTGGTAAAAGGAGCGAAAATTCCAAAAGACGAACTAACCGGAAGAATTATTTCGTCAACCGAAAAAGATTTGCGTTATTACATAATGAAATGGATTGAAAAGAAAAAAGACGTGGAAGTTTCGTCGGATTTTAACTGGAAAGTTATTCCGGAAAAATTTTGGGAAAAAGGAAAAGAAAAAGATTTCAATCTTATGTTCAATAATCGTTAAAAGGATTTTCCGACTTATGGAAGATAAAACTTCAAATTTAATATTGTTTGCCGATTATGAAATAACTTCGGCGGACGCCGATATGTTCGGACGTTTGCGTCTCGGCGCGCTTGTAAATTTCTTAATTCAATCTGCGATTAAATCCGCAGACCGACTCGGCTTCGGGTTCAAGGATTTGGAACGGCATCAACTCTTTTGGGTGTTGAGCCGTTTGACGGTTGAGATCGGCAAAACATTAAACTGGTATGACAAAGCCGAAGTTGAAACGTGGCCGAAAAGCGCCGATAAAATTCTATATTTAAGAGATTTTTTCGTTCGCAATCAAAACGGGGAAGTCGCCGCCAAAGCCGCATCGGGCTGGTTTCCGATTGATTTGCGAACAAAACGACCGAAACGATACGAGGGGGAATTCGCCGAAATATTTGTTCACAATAAAAATAAATTCGCATTGGAAGAGGTTCCCGAAAAACTTCCCATTGTTAACGACGGCGATGAATTCGAATTTATGCCGACTTACTTCGACTGCGATTTCAACAAACACGTAACGACCACAAGATACGTTGACGCAATGATGGACGCTTTTTCCGCTGATTTCCACGAGAAGAATTATCCCGAAAGATTATCGCTGAATTTTATTAAAGAAACGCGGATAGGCGAAAAAATCAAAATTATCAAAACGGAGACTGAAAATAAAAAGTTTTTTTTCGAAGGAAAAAAAGCCGACGGAAACATTGTCGCGTTCAGAGGAAGAATTGATTTCAGAGAAGACCGTTCGAATTTGGAGTTACCGTAAATATGTGAGATGGTAGAAGTGAATTGTAAAACGTAACCGCGGACTTTATGTCCGCGAGCGCGCCGAGATAATGCGCAACGCTTTTATAATTCACCATTCACAATTAAAAATTCAAAATTCAAAATTCATCCTCTCAACCTTATATCCTATAATCTTTACTC
>JAADIR010000141.1:7568-7929 GCA_013151245.1 Chlorobiota bacterium | reverse complement strand
TGCGATTCGATAAAGGCTTTATGCCGTTCCGATTTCGGGTTCCTTGTTTTGTGTCCCATTGCGAGCGCGATCTTTTCCGCTTTTTTCATAGCTTCAATAGTCGATTCCGCAAAATAATTATCGGAAAATTTTTCCCAAATATATTCAACGCCCAATTTGTTCGGGTGAACCAAATCAACGTCGTAAAAACGGTAATCGCGCAGTTCGTCAATCATAATTTCGTACGAAGGAAAGTAGTAAATGGAATTTTCTTCGCTTACAACTTCGTGAACGGCAAGAAGCAAAATCGCTTTGCTTTTCTGATTTTCAATTGCTCCGTTCTTCCAATGCCGCACTGGGCTTACGGTTAATAGAATATTTA
>JAADIR010000141.1:0-7541 GCA_013151245.1 Chlorobiota bacterium | reverse complement strand
ACCGCAGCCTGGATAAACTCCCGCGCTTCATACATCCCGAGCATATAATGTTCAAATAAATTCTGCGGTAGTTTGTGACAGTTGGAAACTACAATTCCTTTTTCAATATGTTTGAAGACAAACGCCGTGCCGTAAGTGATAATCAGCAAATCCGAATTAAGCAAAAACTCTTTCGTTTTAATTAAAGAAGCGTTTAGATTTTCCAGCATTGCGTCTTTGTCGTGATAAGAAAAATCGCCGTGATGAAGAAAACTGTGCCATTCGGATTGGTCGTAAACCAAATCTTCTTCGGTGAAAATTTTCTCTTCGGCAAGCGCTTTGAAAGAATTGTAAATGGAAACCGGATTATAGAGAACGCCGAACGGATTCGCTAAAACATCGAACTTAAAATATTTAAACTTATCTGCAATGTTTCCGGCAAAGCACGAACCGAAGGTTACAATTTTGTCGCTGTGTTTGATTTCCAGATTTGAGTTGAGATTAGGGATTATTGTTTGTAACTGCATTGCATTAATCCTTATTTTTTACTTTCTTATTATGAAGTTAGAAAATAATTTAGTAACAAACTATTATCGGTTGAAAATTTTTCGGAAAGGGTAAATAATGATTTATAAATTTCTTATTCTCCTGGCGCTTTCAGTATTTGTTTTGGCGTGTTCGCAAGACGAAAGCGAAACAATTTATGCGCCTCATCAGCAAGATTCGTTTTTGAACGGCGAGTGGAAAGGTTTAGCAAACGAAGAACAGAAAACTCTCAATTTAGACGTTAATTTGAAAGAAAATTACGGATCGATTTCTGGGAACGGAACCGTTAAAATGACGGTTAGCGATGACATTAATGATTTGAGTCTTGAATTCTCCGGTTCGTTCAGCCAAGGCGTTTTGAACGGTTCTCAAATTTCATTCGTAATGGAAAGTTCCATTGACAGCGATTACGTCGCATATAACGGCGGTCTCGACAAGACCGACAGCTCTAAATTCAACGGAAACGCGTCTTATTATTTATCCTCTCAGCATAGAAGCATTAGATTTGTTATGACCTTAAACAAACAGTGAAAATCATGAGCGGAAAAAAATTTGTTTTAGCAAACGCCGAATTGATGCTGCTTCAAATAGTTTTGGAGCGGCAGCCGATTTCAGGTTACGATTTAAACAAATTGGTCGGAAAAAGGAATATACGCGTTTGGGCTGATTTGGGAACGACGTCAATCTATTTGAGTTTGAAGAAACTCGATAAAAAAGAACTAATTTCCGGCTATCTTGATAAAAAGAAATCGGGCAAAGGACCGCCGCCGCGAAAATATTCGGTAACAAATTACGGCAAAAAAGTTTTAACTAACGAAATTTTAAAATCGCTTTCCACATCCGATGAAAACGAAAAGCGCTTCGATATTGCTTTCCACGGAATAAATTTCCTTCCGCGAATTGTTGTGATTCTCGCTTTTGAAAAAAGAATTGAACATCTGATGAACCGGTTTGAACTTTTGGAGAAAAATCTCGAACTGCTCGGCGAATCGGCGGCGATGCACAACTCTACAATCTTGAATCACAGAATGTTTCTCGTTGGAAACGAAATAGAATTTCTGCAAAAACTACTCGAAGATTTGAGAGACAAAGACGTTGAGTTGTAAATTTTCAAAAACTCCACTTAACCCTAAGAAAATAGAACTCTCCGAAATCGCCCCATTCGGTTCCTTCTGAGCCGGAGAAGAATTGACCGGCAAGCAAAAGATAAACCGACTGCGAAAGCGAAATATCTACGAAGGGTCCCACGTAAAACGATTTATCGCTCGGATTGAAAATGGCGGAAACGTCGGCGCGTATTAGCGGCGTAACCGGATAGGAAAGTTCTCCGAACAAAGAATACTTGGCGGGGGAAAGATTTTTGGCGTCGTAGGGCTGCGTGAAAAGATTCAAAATTCCGCCCGCCTTTCCCGTCGTTCCGCCGCTGTTGAAAAGAAATTCTCCGTGAAGATAGAAACCGTTTTCAAATGAATACGTTCCGCCGAGCGATGAGACGAGAACTCCGACGGAGTCGGAAAAATTATCTTTGTCTCTGAAATAAGTGATTTCCCCGCTGAAGTTTGCGTCGTAAAGATTTCCCGACCAGCCGCCGCCGAAAACGATATCGTCTTTCATCTGTCCGGCGAATAATTGAAAATCGTAATCCCATTCGTTGAATTTGAACATTGCCGCGGCGGATACTTTTTTCTCGGCGTCCAATTTATAAACGAATTGCAGCGAAGATGAAATCCCTAAATAATATTGAGCGCGGAGAGCGTCGCTGCCGGGTTTTTCGACATAATCGAAATTGAGATAGGAAGACGAGTTGAAAATGTCGTTCGGAGTCCAAACGAGGTTCACGCCCCAATTAATTCGCTGCCGTCCGGCTTGCAGTTCAACGTTGTCGGAGGAATAAAAAATATTCAGTCTGTCGATTGAAGAATAAAAAACGTACGAATTTCCGTCGCTCCATTTTTTAGTCAAATCAATCCAGCCGTCGTCGCGACTTACAAAATCGGAGTAACCGGGCGTTAGTCTGACGATGTTTCCGTAGTCCAATAGATTTCTCAGCCCGAGATTTACGGTAAAATTATCGTTGGGGTAAAGAGCAAAATCGAACCGGTTTGTAATTCCGCCGGAAATCCACGTTTCGCCGGAGTGTTTTTGCGCCCAAACGGATTGCATATTTTGGAGATATCCTTTGTATTCAAAAACCGATTGCGCGGAAACGCTGGAAAAAGCCGAAACGAAAAAAATCAATCCGGCAAAGAAATAGCGATATGTTTTAACTGTTAGATACGCTTTCATTCGCTTTCGGGCAAACGCTCTTTTGTAAATCTTCATCCAGCCGCCGTTCAATTCAACATTCATAATTCAAAATTCACAATTCAATTTAATTTGTTTTGTCGGCAATTACTTTTCCGTCGTCCAGCTCTATTAGTCTTCTCGCTTTTTTCATAACGCGCGAATCATGCGTGGCAAATATGAACGTCGTGTTTTCCGTTTCGTTCAGTTTCAGCATAATATCGAGCAGATTGTTTGTAGATGCGCTGTCGAGGTTCGCCGTCGGTTCGTCCGCAAGCACAAATTTCGGATTAGCCGCGAGCGCGCGAGCGACCGCAATCCGCTGCTGCTGACCGCCGGAAAGCTCTCCGGGACGGCGATTCATTTGGTCTTTCAATCCGACTTGTTCCAACAGTTTTTCAACCCGTTCGTCCCGCTCCTTTTTCGGCACGCCTTGAAGATTCATTATGAATTCAACGTTCTCTTTTGCCGAAAGAACGGGAATTAAATTGTAGGCTTGAAAGACGAAACCGATATTTTTTAATCTGAAATCGGTTATCTCCTTCGGTTTCAGGGAATAGAGATTCATGCCGTCGATGATAACTTCGCCGCTTGTCGGATTGTCGAGTCCGCCTATTAAATTAAGAAGCGTCGTTTTTCCGCAGCCCGAAGGTCCTACGATAGCGGTAAATTCTCCCGCATCGAAAGAAACGGATATATCGTTTACCGCGCGTACGGGAACCGCGGATTCGGCGTATGTTTTTTGAAGATTTACAGTTTTAATTATTTCCATTTTATCAATTTACTTTTAGTTTTTAGTCAAATTCTGATTTTTAGTTTTTCATAATTTAGGCTTCGTGCCTAACCGCTTCGGCGGGATTCATTTTCAAAGCTCTGCGCGCGGGATAAACAGACGCGAGCAAAGCGGTGACGATAACCAATCCGCCTATCATAAAATAAAATTCAGGCTCAATTTCGGGATAAACAAAAGACCCGTAACCGAGAGAATTAAGCCCTTCCGCTACGGCTGAAAGATCTATTCCCGTTTTTCCGGTTATTGTAATTGCCAGCCAACTTAAAAACAGTCCAGCCGCTCCGCCGGTAACCGAGAGGAAAACAGTTTCAATAAGAATCATAAAAAACAATCTCATTCTGCTCATCCCGATTGCCATCAGCATTCCTATTTCCCTGGTTCTTTCCATAATCGCCATCAACATCGTATTGATTATTCCGAAACTTAGAGCGGTTAATATTATCATCACAAAGAAAAACGAAAATTGGATCGTCATATTGTTGAGCATCTCCAACACGGGTTGAATTTTATTCCACGGGCGAATTACGATTTCGCCGTTTTTAATCTTTTCGGCAAAAATATTTTTAAGCTTCTTCAATACTTCGCCGGTCATATTATTATGCTTTAGTAATACGGCAATTTCCGTAGTTTCGTTTTGATAATCCATACCGATTAAATCCGCCAGCGCTTTTTTCTCGACAAAAACATTTGAGACGTCGAAAGCCGAATTGTCGGTTTTATAAATTCCCGCTATGCGGAACGCGCCGTATGTGATGTCGCCCGAAAGCGTCTGCACGGTGATAACGATTTTCGAATGGATTCTTACGTTCAGCTTGTCGGCAAGTTTTTTCCCGATAACCGCCTGATTTTTCATTTTCGTTCCGAAGTAGCCGCCGTCAACGATTTTCGAATAGATGTTCGAAACTTCCTTCTCCTCTTCGACGTCGACGCCGTTAATCATAACGCCCGCGCCCGTTACCGCCGAACTCGCCATAGCTTGGCTGACCGCGCGCGCGCCGACCGCTTGCACTTCCGGCAATTCTTTAATCTTATCTACTATTTTGCGATACGATGGAATAGCGTATTTTGATTCGCCGTTAATCAGATATTTAGGATTGTGAAGTTGAATATTAGCGATATAAGAATGAATGGCTGTGTTTATTTGTTGCTGAGCCATTCCTTTCGTGAAGGCGAGATAAAAAATACCGCCGAGCAATCCGAGACTGATAGCGCCAATGACAATCAAACTACGCCACTTGTTGCGCCAAACGTTTTTCCATGCAATTGAAAGAATCATACTTTTCTCCGTCATCCTCTCATCGCCTTCAAAATATTTAGTCTGAAGATTATCGATATCGGATAAATAATAGCGATTATCATAATTATAAAAACGGTAATTCCTTGGTTTAAAAACAAACTCGGGTCAATTGAAAAAGGAAGAATCGGTTCGACTCCGAAGACAGTCATAGCTTCGGCGATATCGCCGCTCAACGGAATGGGATGAAGATATAAATAATATAAAATGGGATAAGCGGCGAGAATTCCTATAATTATCGAAATCACGCCGATAAGAACCGATTCGATTGCCGTCATAAGCGCCAGCTGCGATTTTCGCATTCCCACCGCTATCATAACCGCAAATTCTTTTCTTCGCTCAATAGTCATCATCATAACCGTTCCGAAAACGCCGAATCCTATTATAATATAAAGGATCCCAAGCATTATCACGCCGCCCGCGTTATCGCTTTGAATTGCCTGAACCAATTCTTTGTTCATTTCTTCCCAACGCATAACCTCAAATTTTTTCGGATCAAGTTCCGATTTGAGCTTTTCGAGAACGTCGTCAAGCTGCGACTCGTCTTTTAACATAATAGATAACGAAGTAAGACGATTAGGCGCGGCGTAAAAATTTTGTCCTTCGGAAAGGTTCATATAAATCAATTGATTATTAAGCTGAGGAATGGGGAAATGGAATATTCCCTTTACCGGATATTGCGCGGCGGCGGTTACGCCGTGATATCCTTGCCCCAAAAGCACTAAAGTGTCTCCCACGGTTAACTCCAAAAACTTGGCGAGTTTCTCGGCTACGATTATTCCGTCGTCGTTTGTAAGATACGAGCCGAAAATGATTTTTTCGGAAAGCTTGCTAACCGAATCCTCCGTAGCCGGATTAGTGGCTATAACTATGGTTCCTTTAGTATGTTTGCCGGACGAAGCGAGCGCAAAGGATTCCAATCTCGGTATAACCTGCGTTATTTCCTTATAAGAAGAAAGTTCTTTTTCCAATTGCGGCGAATCTTCAAACGTGTTGTTGATCGATTTGTTTTCCCAATACCCTTTGTCATGTATTTGAATATATCCGGTGGAAAGCCGCACGGTGTTTTCAATCATCAAGTCGTACGTTCCGAATTGCATCGACCGGGTAAAAAGCGCGATAAATGCGGCGAGAAATATTGAAGACATTGTTAAAAGCGTGCGCCGCTTGTTTCGCCAAATATTTCTTCTGGCAAGTTTGAAAAGCGTATTCATCAACGGACTCTTTTCATATTTTGTTTTGAGAAAAAGCTATCTTTGATCGGAACGTTGAATTTTATCTCGGAATACTCGAAAATAGTTTTGTTCCCCGGTTCGTCGGAGGGAATCATTTCCAGCTTTGTCGGAATGAATCTGTCGCCGACATTTTTCACTTTGCTTCCGATCATTGTGCTGATTAGAGCGTCCATTTCGTCAAAATATTCCGCTTTCATTTGCAAATACTTATCTTTTGAAATCCACATTATCACTTTTCCCCAAACCACGGCGGCGTCGGGCTTCGGCGTGAATTCGATAACGTAACAATCAAAGCCGCCAAATTTTTCTTCTCGTATTATTTTATGCGTATAATCTTCCACTATTGAAGATTGCTTCAGAAGATCGTCGTTCGTAAAATCGGAGCCCATCCAAGACTGCATCATCATCGAAGGAGGGAGTTTTATCATTCTGCCGATAGACGGCATCCAGTTCCATAATTCTTTTTTCCGTTTCAAAAAAACCTGTCCTTTTTCCCGCGCCGGCGCGGTAATGAAGATTAAAAAATAATCGGTTCCTTTCGACCATGTTTTCATCGAAACTTCGCGAGTCCAATCGGGGCGGATTATTGTCATCTTGGCGGTAGCTTTTGACGTCGTTCCCATAACGTTATCGTTGGATTTACGCACTATTTCCGTGGCGTTTTGCCCGAAAATGAGGGACGAAATGAAAAATATAAGAAATGCGGTCGCTTTCAATTTGGTCTCCGTTTTTAATTGACTAAACGTTCAACCAAAAAATAAATCTTTTTTTTATGTTTGTCAAGGGAAAAAGAATCTTTCCGGAAAAATTAACTCGCGCCTTGCGGATTATGGCGGCAATTTCGTATATTTATGACTGAACATTTAGTCAATTAAAAGAAAAATGCCCAGAACGCCCGAACAATTCAAGGAGATGAGAGCGAAAACCCGGCAAGCGATAATGGACGCGGGGTTAAAACTTTTTGCAAAAAAAGGTTATCACGGAACCTCCGTCGCCGATATTGCTAAGGAAGCGGGAATAAGTAAAGGGCTTGCTTACAACTATTTCAAAAGCAAAAGCGACCTTGCCGAAGCCATCCTCTTTCAATCGGTGGAAATTCTTAATTATTATTTCAATCTTTTTAAGGAAGAAAAAGACCCCAAAAGACTTTTATACTTAATGATTACTCTCACCTTTAAACATCTCAGAGAAAACGAAGAGTTTTGGAGACTTTATACCAGCTTTGCGCTTCAATTGGAAGTTTCCGATAAAATGAAGGATCTTTTCTCAAAAATTGAAAAGGAATTCATCGACGAGCTGGCGAAAATATTCCGAAAACTCGGAATAAAAAACGCCAAAACCGAAGCTTATTTATTGGGAGCAATATTCGACGGCGTTTCGATCGATTATCTATTGAATAAAGAAAAATACC
>JAADIR010000181.1 GCA_013151245.1 Chlorobiota bacterium | reverse complement strand
AAAAAGAACAACTATTAATAATTATTCGAGACAAACAATCTAGAATTATTTAACGCAGTCCGTAGAATGCAAAAATAGTTAATTGAACTGCTATCGCAGTTCGGATATGTTAGAGAACGACAAACTATGGACTTCGTCCATAGTTATTAGAATTCAACTGCTATCGCAGTTGACAACATTATTAGTGCAATTTACATTGAGGATTATACCGTTAAGAATTTGCAACTGCGATAGCAGTTGAATTTTCAATAGCCTCGAATGAAATTCGAGAAAAAAAAGAAAAAGAGCGCGCCAACTGCGGAGCAGTTGAATTGTGTAACGGTTGGGAAATAATAAAATCAAATATTCTCTGCCTTGTATTTATCCAAATTCCCCATTAAATTCGTGGTAGAACCATTAAATTAAACCTTCCGAATGAACGCGTTCCCGGTAATCGGATTTCAAAATTAAAGCGCGAATTAAGAAATTTAATTTGCCGCGCTTAGCGAATCAATACTATTTTTTTAGCCGTTTGCGCCGCGCCGAATCTGATTTGATAAATATAAACGCCCGACGGAAGTTCGCTGCCGTATTCGTCTTTTCCGTTCCAAAACGCTTCGTAGTTTCCGGCGCCGTAACCCTTCACAAGCGTTTTAACTTTTTCCCCGATTGAGTTGAAAACGATTAATTCAACATTCCCCGCTTGCGGAAGCGTAAACGCAATTACAGTGGACGTTCTTCCGTTTCCTAAGATTTTGCCGAAAGGATTCGGGAAGTTTTGACCGAGTTTAAATCCTTCGATGTTTTCATCGCCGGTAAAAATTCCGTCCGGTTTTTTCCCGCTTCCAACTGCGGTTATTTCTAACTGCAAATGATTGGGGGCGTCGGTTGCAATCAACAGACGAACCGTATCGTTTCCAGCCTCCGAAGGCGCGTACGTTAATTTGACCGCCGTCTTCTCCCCCGCTTTAATTATCAACGGAAAATCTCTTTCAAATTCCGCGCTGAAATTTTCGCTCCCGACAATCTCGGAAGAAAGCAAAGTTACCGAATCGCAGCTTGTTGAAATTATGTTTGAATTGAAGGACAATTTATTTCCGATTTCAACGTCGCCGAAATAGAGATAATCGGGACCTACGGCAAGAGATTTCCGCTGCGGCAGATATCCGTTTAATACGGTAGTTGAACCGATCACTTCGTTTTCTTCGGTAACGGCTTCAAGTCTAACCGAATCTTTGCCGAACACAAAAACGCGTCCGAAGGAATTGCCGAATTTACTCATAGGCAAATCGTAAGTGTGTCCGCCGCTGTTCCAAACGTGAATTCCGAGATATTCAAAAATCTGCACGGTTCTTCCGTTTGTTCTGTCAAGCCCGCTAGCCATAAGCTCCGGAAAGATTGAGTTCGCTCCGTTATCGACTCCCGTCGTATGCGTATCTCCGCTTAGGAATATCACGTTTTTAATTTGATTGTCCGAAATAAATTTAATCAACCGGATAATGTCTTCGGGAAAAGCCGACCATTTATCCGCGGCAAACAGCGCAATCTCTTCCGGCGTTACGTATCCCGTTGTTGGCAGAAGCAGAGAATCGATAAAACCTTGCGCCGAAACCGCCCATTCGATTGCGGCGCGCCATCCCGGATTAAACGGCGTTCCGGTTGAAAGAAATTTCCAATCGGCGGTTGAGTTTTTCAGTTCGTTCAAAAGCCAAGTCATTTGAGCGTCGCCGAGAATTGTGTGACCGTCAAGCGGATCAAAATAGAGACTGTCCCCTTCGTACTTGAACGCTTCAATATTCGGCGAACGTTCGCTTCTGTTATCGAGCAGAAATATATCCGAATTGCCGTAAGTAAATTTTTGATAAACGCCGTCCGACGAATCGACAAGCGGATACGAGGGAAATAAATTTACGTATCCCTTTATTGAATTGGGAATTCCCGGATACGTTCCGTCGCAATCGTTGTTGGAAAGATCGTGGTCGTCAAACGTATATGCGACGGGCGTGTTTGCAAGCAAATACCGCATCGGATAATCAAGCGCATATTTTGATCTGTAACTGTCAACTATCAAATCATAATGTAAATTGAAATAATTTCCCGGATTGTTGTAATCGGTCGTGTCGGGATAAGTCCAATCCCCTTGATGAATAAAAAACGCCGCTTCTTCGTCCGCTAAAAGAGGAAAGATATTCCCGACGTATGATTCCGGGTCGTTTCTTTCCTGCTGACCTGAGCCGAAGATAAACTTAAAATCCGTTTCGTCGCCGTCAACCGGAAATGTTTTTAAACTTCTCTCAATTCCGTCGCTGAATAATTGACCGTCCACGATAAAACGATAATAATAAACAGCATCGGGCAAAAGGTTTGTAAGAGATATCTTGCCGAAGAATTCTTGATTGTCGCTTCCGGTAGTAATCTCGTTAGTAAATTGCGATTGTGAAAAATCGTTTGTCAAAGAAAATTCGATTTTCACTTGCCGCGCGCCGTCGGTTCTGAAAACAATGTCGGCGCCGTTTGACGTTACATTCCCCGCAACCGGAGAACAGGTTAACGATTGCCCTAATAGAGGCTGAATTGTGATGAAAAATACAACAATAAGAAATAGATTTTTTTTCATAAATATTTATCTTAACTTTTCGATAATGATAACAAATTAAATTATTAAGACAATATAAAAAGTTTTGGGAGACAATAAAATGATTAAAAGAATTACAATCCTACTTTTGCTGATTAGCGGTTTTAATTTTGCTCAAGACGCAATAAATTATTTTCCGCAAAGCTTTCCACATACTTGGTGGACGTTTGACGTTTATAATCTTGATTCAAACGGCGTTCGTATCGACGAATCGAAAAGAACTAAATTGGATTCAATAGCGGATTTCGGGAACTATTTTGATAAGGACAGTTATTTGATTGTTTCTAAAACCGCGCCGGACGATATTATTAATAATGTTGAATATAAAGATTCTTCGTTCCTCAATTTTGACGGCGCGCTTGCCGAAGAGTATTTCGGCTTTTTCGCGCCGGCTGATTCGGGCGACGCTATCGACACGATTCTCTATGACTTCATCTCCTCAATCCGCGATTGGTATCCGCTATTTAAATTCGACAGTCCGGTTGGCGATGAATATTTGCTGTTGGACAGAGACACCGTAATTACCGTTCTAATAAACGACGTTCCTTTGGACGTTACGCTGAATTTAACGGTAAACGGACAGAGAGTAGAAGACGCGGACAACATAGATACCGGAATAGGAAATTTTGACGGAGTAAAAGTTTTTGTTTATAACCTAAAGTTCAAAGTTATTGTTCCTCTTTTGCCGCCGCCGCTTCCTCCGGTGGAAATTGACGTCGTTACTATTCCGGATACGCTTTGGATAGGAAGCGAACATTGGGTTATTAAAGAATTGCGCCCAACCGTTGTTACCGAAGATTTGGAAATTTTCGGCATTCCTTCTTTTTATGTTTTCGGAGAAGAAAAATACTTAGCTGATTTTGATATGCTCGTCGGCGTTGACGAAACGTTCGCCGATAATATTAAATTTGAACTTAAACAAAATTATCCCAATCCTTTCAACCCTTCGACAAACATTGAATTTTCCGTTCCTTCGGCAAGCGACGTAAAGTTAAGCGTTTACAATTTACTCGGGCAGGAAGTCTCAATTCTGGTTAACAAAAATTTAACTGCGGGAAATTATAAGATTACATTTAACGGCGAGAATTTAAGTTCGGGAATTTATCTTTACAGATTACAAACAAACGGCTTTAATATTGTTCGAAAGATGACTTTAATAAAATAATTTTTAAGATTGTATTCGGGCGCGGAAGTTTTCTCCTCTGCGCCTTTTTATTTTTGCGTTTTATTGAAGGTTAGAATGATTTTTGTTCCTTTCCATTTTTCCGATTCAATGTTTATTTCCACATCGTTCATATTGCAGTAACTTTTTACTAACGCCATCCCCAATCCGTTTCCTTCAAATTTTCTGGTATATCCCTGATCTTCCTGTGAAAATAGCTCGAAAATATTTTTCAAATATTCGTCTTTTATTCCAATGCCGGAATCTTCAATTGTCAAGACTATTTTATCATTTTCATTAAATCGGCAATAAATTTTAACAAAACCTTTTTCGGTGTATTTTATAGCATTGTCAACGATGTTCGTTATAACCTGCTGGAGCGAAAACTCATCGCCCAAGATTAAAAAGTCCTCTTCATTGTGAATGAATTCCAAATCGAGTCCCTTTGCTTCGGCTGAAAAACGGTACTCGTTAAATATGGGCTGAATGATAGTTTTACACACGTCTATCTTTTCAGTTTTGAATTGATAAGTTCCGATAAGCACTTCCGACATATTCAAAATCAAATCGACGGTTCTAACAATTCTTTTTCCCGCGGAACGCATATAATGGAATGAATCTTTTAAATCGTCGTTAATATCCTCGGGCAATTCCGCTTCAATTAAACTTGAATAGCTTAAAAGCACATTAATCGGAGTTCTGATTTCGTGCGATATTTGCGCCAGAAATTCCGATTTCAATCTGTTCGATTTTTCGGCTTCTTCCTTTGCCTTTAACAATTCGTTTTCAATCATCTTCCGCTCGGTTATGTCCTGCTTGATTGCGATGAAGTTGATTATTTCTCCCTCGCTGTTTTTTACCGGCGTAATCGTCATATCTTCATAATACTTTGTGCCGTCTTTTCGCAGATTAATTATTTCATTTCTCCAAACGCTTCCGCCTAATATTGTCGCCCAAAGATTCTGGTAGAATTCCGGCGAGTGTTCGCCTGAATTCAGAACTCTCGGATTTGCGCCGATCACCTCTTCGCTGCGATAACCCGTAAGTTCGGTAAAAGCTTTGTTCACGAAAATAATACTCCCGTCAATATCGGTGATTAAAATGCCGTTTGCCGCCGCTTCAAGCGCCGTATTGTGAATGATAAGTTCTTGTTTATATTGACGTTCCTTTTCATCTTTAATAAGATTATTTACCGCATAGGCAATATCGCTTGCAATCTCATACAAAAATTGTCGTTCTTCATCCCCCATCGTAAAATCATAACTCAACCCGACATTCAAATAACCGTAATCTTTATCTTCATATTTCAGAGGAAGAACCACCGCGCCGTTTCCGGTATAAAAATCTTTATACGGACAGCCGAGGCATTCCGCTTGCGGGGAAATAACAAAATGCGGAGCGCCCATCGCATCCACTTGTTCAATACAATTTATCCTCATCTTCCTTGAAATAATTTCATCGAGAATATTGATCTTTTTTTTGTATCCCCTTTCGGCGGAGTATATTTTATCTTCGGTTTTTACCGCAATCCAAACGGAGCTGAACATATCCGAAGTCGATAATATTTTTACTATCTCAAGCGTTAAAGATTCGATGCTGTTTTTTTCAACTATTCCCCGATTGACATATTTCATTATCTGAAGTAATCTTTCGAGCTGAATTACCTGCTTTTCGAACTGCTTTAATTTTGAAACATCTCTAACAAGACAAGAAATCGTATCCTCTTTTCCGGCGACTCCTTTCACAAAGTTCGCGTCAACGGCGCCGACAATCAGCGATTTGTCTTTCCTTTGAAAATAGAACTCCCCGGAGATTTTACTTTTCCCGCTTTTTACTTTTTTTAGATTTGAGACAATTTCGGTAATTGAATTCAAAGCGAATAAATTGAGAAATGAAGAACCCAACAACTCGTCCGCAGTATAATTCAATTTTTCTTCAACGATTCCGTTAATTTTTCCGATTGAAAAATCATCGGCGTCAATAATAAAAATCATTGCGTCGGTTGAATTGAAGAGCGTTTCGTAGTCAATGTTTTCAGAGGAATCCGTTTCTTCCGCCAAATCAATATCCGTTTTTTTTTCGAAAATGCACTCGACAATTTCCCCCGAACGTTTCGCGAGATAAAACATTTTTACGTTATAAAATATTTTTTTATCCCGTCCAAAATTAAGCGCAACGTTATCAATCCGCGCAACCTGCTTATTGATAATAGGAAGTTCTTTTACGGACGAGGAAATTTTATCATAGTCGGATTGCGAAAGATATCCGTGCTCGGCTAATTCGGTAAGCGAAGTAATTCCTTTTTTTAACGCCGCATCGGTAGAAGAAGAAAAAACCGCGTCCAGATTGAATGGATTTATTTCAAGAATAAAAAAATCCGAGCTTAAAAAATTATCGTCTGATATTTTTCTTTCGTTATTAATATTTTCCCCTTACGAAAAGATATACTATTTCAAAAATATTATCGGATTTATTTATCAATACTTTACGAAGTCAACGGAAATAATAATCCGAAAAAGAGGAAAAACAAACGGAAGGTATTGACTATAATAGAAAGATATTCATATTTTGAAAATAGAATTTCAATTCGTTCGTCAAATGCGGGCATAACTCAGTTGGTAGAGTGTCAGCTTCCCAAGCTGAATGTCGCGGGTTCGAATCCCGTTGCCCGCTCAAAGATTTATAATTTTTTGAAGCTTTGTATTTTATTCTTGATATTCAATTTATAATATCATATAATTCGCATTCAATTTTTTGATATTTTGTTCGACTTATTTGGGAGCTTAGCTCAGTTGGTTCAGAGCACCTGCCTTACAAGCAGGGGGTCACAGGTTCAAATCCTGTAGCTCCCACGCGGAAAGCCTTGCAGACATTGAGTTTGCGAGGCTTTGTTGTTTTAATCATAATTTTTTCAGCATGGTTAAATTCTCAACTTCTGCGCTATGCAACTTTTAATTCATACAAATATTTCTGAAATGTGATAAACATCGTGCTTATCTCTTTAACATCGCCCAATTCTTCTTTTGCATCTTCCAACGATTCATATTTCAATTCCAATAAATCCGGTAATTTTTCTTGTGCAAGTTCTTCAACGCCTGCTTCAACATATTTACTTAATACAAATTCTATAAATTCTTTCTGCTTATCATTAAGCAAAGAAAATATTGTCGCTTGTGCTCTTACTACTCTTTCTTCTCTTGTTATCGGTTTAATGTCGCCGTTAAAAACATACTCCAACACATCAAACAAATCGCTCTTTTCAGCGTCGATTAACTTTTGAAGTCCTTTTAATTCTTCTTTACCGTAACCCGCTTCGTCTAATTTTTCAAGTAGAGTTTTTCTTGTTCTCGGATCGCTCCAAATTTTTCTTAGTTCTTCTTCGTTCTTAAAAAAGTTAGGCAGTTCCCCGAATAAATTTTCTAGGAATTCTTCCGCCGGAATCGGCTTCCCGTCCGCGTTCCAAAAGGATGTTGCAATCATGTGCTGTATTTCTCTTTCCTTACCGTCCCTTAATTTTATTCTTATTTTTTCTCTTCTAATTTCTTGAGTTTCTTCATTCTTTTCTTTCGGTTCTTTTGTTTTCCTTTCTCCTTTTTGTTCCGCTTCCACCGGTTCCAACGGTTCGCCGTCCCATTCCGGATCTGAAAAATGATGATAGGCATCTACAAAATCATAGATAGTAAAATATTCTTTCCCGTCGAAAAGACGGGTTCCTCTTCCTACGATTTGTTTGAATTCTATCATAGAATTTATCGGACGCATTAAAATAATATTTCTAATATTTCTTGCGTCCACTCCGGTTGAGAGCTTTTGCGAAGTAGTTAGAATAGTCGGGATTGTTTTTTCGTTATCCTGAAACTGCCGTAAAAATCTTTCGCCTATCTCGCCGTCGTTTGCAGTTACGCGAACGCAATAGTTCGGGTCTCTATCAGTTTTGTTTTGATTAATCAAATCACGAACCAGAGCCGCGTGCGCTTGATTAGCGCAAAAAACAATTGATTTTTCTTTTTGGTTAATCTCATCCATAAATAATTTCACACGCTTTTTCTCTCTTTCTTTAATTTCAATAATTCTATTAAAATCTTTCTCGGTGTAAAGTTTTCCTTCATCTACTTCACCTTCCAGAATTAAATCATCGCTTGTGTAAATATAGTCGTCAATTGTAGTTTTAATTCGTTTTACTTTGAACGGCGTTAAAAAGCCGTCGTTAATTCCTTCTTTCAACGAATAAATATAAACCGGTTCGCCAAAGTAACGATAAGTATCAATATTATGTTCTCGTTTAGGCGTGGCGGTTAAACCAAGCTGAACGGCGGGCGAAAAGTATTCTAAAATATCTCTCCAATTACTCTCGTCGTTTGCTCCGCCTCTGTGGCACTCGTCAATAATTATAAAATCGAAATAATCCGGAGGATATTCACCGAAATTAAACTGA
>JAADIR010000220.1 GCA_013151245.1 Chlorobiota bacterium | reverse complement strand
GGATAAGGACTCCGCGCTTATCAAAGTTTTGAACGAATTGAATTCGCGGAAGGTCGTCCTTCCGTTTGAAACGACGGCTGAAAATCTCTGTCATTATTTTCTTGCCGAAATTAAAAAGGCGAAACTGCCCGAAAATATTACGAACGTAAAAATACGAGTATGCGAGACTGAAAACACTTACGCTGAAGACGAAATTGAGCTATTGTAATGATTTTTCCCGAAGTATTTTTTCCCATGATTAAAAATCATTATACGCAACATTGGCGTAAATACTGGGCATGCCCAGGCTCTATAACGATTAAAAATTCAATTCTGTTTAATTCTTCTTCTGACATCTACAACATACAATCAGAGTTATTTGATTCTCTTTCCGTCAGGCTCTCTATAATTTTTATAAAAAGTGTTAAGTTTTCAATGTTCGTAACTCTCTGCCAGCGTTATGATTTGCAGATCATTTTTTAAGCTGTCCGCCGGAACCTGCTTATTGCTTTGGAAATAAACTGTTTTTTCTTCATCGGGAAGAAGGTCAAAATAGTTGTCGGAAAACCTCCCATCGATTGAAGTAAACAAATAAACGTTTTTCGCCAACTTGGTAGAATGCAAAACAGTTTCTGTTTTTCCTTCTTTCGTTTTCGATATTGCGCAAGTCACATCAGGCTGAGGCAATGAAAGATTTTTCTGCGGGACAAAATAGAAAATATTTTTATCGAGAACCTTTCCGCTCGTATCGACAATTTCCGATTTTACTAGCAGCGAAGTTAACCTGTTGCCTTTCGTGAATGCGGCGATATTATTTTTCTCCGCTTTTCGAACGGCGTTTGCATCAACCATCATTGTGCTTTCGCTCGCGTTCAATGTATCGCCTGTAAAATTCATAGCGGTTAACCGAAGCGACGCAGGAAAACTTTCCAAACGGTCTGAAATAACAAATACGGAAAAATCTTTTTCCCCGGCGACAACTGAAAGTATTACGTTTTTGAATGCTTCTTTAACCGCGTAGTGAAGGGCTTTCCAATTTCCGTAATAATCGAACGCTTGCCGGAAGCCATGACGAGTCGGCAGATTCTTTGAATTCCCAACCCTTGTTAAGCTCAAAAGAGTTTTTGTTCGGCGGTTCGTTTCGGCATGAAAATAAAAACGCCGTTGCCGCAATTAGGAAAAATATTATTTTCGCTGATTTATTTACGCGCATCTTGAATGTAAGTTGAGAATAAAATATTATTTTAAATCCGGCGGCTACAGAACAAAGCAATCAATAAAATTATTTTTTGGATTTAAGTTCTCCTTTAAGCCCTTCGTACTTCACAAGCTCTGCGTCGATTGTGCCAATGACGATCTTGGATTGAACTTTAATCGGAACTCGGAGTTCGTCGTCGCTTAGCCAAACGAGAATGTTTCCTTCGCTTTTGAAAAGCCCGCCTTCTTCCACAAGCGGCTCGACGATTACGCAATCAAACGTTCCCGCTTCAACTTCGATTGTCTCTTTTCCGCGATAAACGACGTCGAGCGGATATACTTTATCTTTGTAGAAATTTTGAAGATGAATTCTTTCGCCGACTTCAAGAGCGTCAAGATTCAAAACTCTTGTAAAATAAAACGCGGAAACAATGTCGTGCACATATTTGGGAATTTCGTAGCTGCCTTCGGAAGTTTTAACTTTTCCTCTTCGCTGATCGAAGAAAGCCGAGAAATCGCGCTTGTAACCGCCTTCGCGGATATGCTGTTCAAACCGCCACGGAAAAAGACCTTCGACGTCGAGATACGTTGCGTATCTGTCGCGAACTTTGTAAAAAGGGTCGAACGCCGAAACGGAATTGACTTTGAAATCAATTTGAAAAACTTTTCGTCCCATTATTTTTTTTATTTTCGTTACGGACATTTCCGCGATCCCGGCGGTAACGAAACCGTAATTTACGCTGAACGTAAGTTTTTCCCCGACGTCGAACGCGTTGTTCTCTATCTTTCTGAACTCAACCTTTTGCGAATAAAGCGTCGTTGAAACAAATAGAAGTACAACTATCCGCGATATGTATATTTTAAACTTCATTTTTTCTCGATTTTTAATAAAAGTTCTTTTATACCCTCAAATATTTTATTTTCATCAATTGAATCCATACATTTTCTTCGCTTGTAATCGTCAACGTTTAATCCGTCGCAATCCATTTCGGGTTGAAATATCAACGCTTTCTCCGTATATGGTCCCCAACGCGTCGGCGACATTGAATGAATATCCGGGTAGAACCCGACGCAATGTTTTCCGAGCGCAGCCGCAATGTGAATCGGTCCCGTGGAATTTGCGGCGGTTATTTCCGATAACGAAATCATCGCGGTCAATTCTTTCAAAGAAAGTATTCCGGCTAAGTTTATGGTTTTTTCGTTCGCGCATATTTTATTTGCGACGCCGGTTTCATTTTTGTTTCCGGTAACTACAATATTTACGTTCAATTCCAATGCCAATCTTTTTACAATCGCTTTAAACTTTGAAATCGGCAAATCTACGGCGCTTCCGCCGCTTCCCGGATGGATTATCACTGTCGGCAAGGAAAAATCGTATTCGGTTTTTTCTAATATTTCTTTAATGGATTGTACGCTTTTTTGGTCAACTTGTAAATTAAAAGGGACGATTCCTTTTTTTAAGTTTTCCTCAATTCCCAACGGTTTCAGCATTTCAACGTTATATTCCAGTTCGTGTTTGTCACCGGATTTTCTGTGCGTTTTCAATCTTTTATTAAAAAGAAAAGAATACCAACGATACGCCGTGCCGATTCTTATTGGTATTCCGGCTCCGTAAAGCGAGAACGCCAAGCCGGGATTGGGCGAAGCGACGACGGCGGCGTCGAATTTCTTTTTTTTCAACATTGAAACGTTTTCCGAAACGGAGCCGCGCAAAATCAACGTTTCGTATATTGACGGATGATTTTCGAGCAGCTCCGCCGTGTATGATTGAACGAGAAAAGAAATCTTTGCGCCGCTAAAATGCTTTTTGACGATCGCGGCGAGAGGCAAAGTTAAAATCAAATCGCCTATTCTGTCTGTGCGAACAATCAATATGTTTTGCGGATTATTCATTTTACGGAAACGAAAGGATTGCCTTTAATGTAAAACCGCCGCTTCAAATCTTTCGATTTTGAAATGCCGATTCGCGTGGTTTTCACAATCTCAAAAACATTTGGATTTTTATCTTTCGCCAGGAATATTTTGCCGCCGGTTAAATCGGTTCCGTTATCTTTGCGGGCGATTCCAAAAGCTTGGCAGAGTTTCGCGGGTCCGTTTGTGAGATTTAAAATATTTTTCTCCGTTTTGTTCTTGGCGTTGAATCTATTATCAAACATCTTATCAATTCCCGCGAGCGGTTCCAGCGCGCGTATCAGAACCGCGTCGGCTTCGCCCGCTTTTCCCGTAACTACGTTGGCGCAAAAGTGAATTCCGTAGATAAGATAAACGTAAAGGAGTCCGCCTTCTTCGAACATAACTGAGTTGCGAGCGGTTTTTCCGCCGTAGGAATGCGCCGCCTCGTCGTCCTTGCCTTGGTATGCTTCGACCTCAACTATTCTACCGGAGAAAAAAGGGTCGCCGGTTTTTACAAGTATCTTACCGAGTAAATTTTCCGCCACAGTTTGAACGTTATCCATGAAAAAAGGTTGTTCGATTTTAGCGAGAGAATTTATATCGAATTTCTCAATAGTTTTTTCCGTCGAATTAAATCTATTCACGATTTAGAATGTCGTCAATTTCTTGAATTTTAGATTGGTAGTATTCTTCCTTTTCAGGTTCAAGCGCAATAAGTTTCACAAAGATGTTTTGAGCGGCTTTATAATTTTTCTGCGCGAAATAAATTCCGGCTAAGGTTTCGGAAATAAATTCTTCTCCCGCTATATCAAAATCATTAGCTTCTTCTTCCGGCAGATCGTCAATAGAATCCATGTCAATATCCGCTTGAGGTTCGTCGCCCATCGCTATTTTCGCGTTTTCGAGTTGCCCGGCTACTTCTTCTAATCTGTCTTCAAATTCCTTCGGTTTTTCCGGTTCGGGAACGTCTTCGTCTCCCAATTCAATATTTTCTATTGCCTCAGGCTCAAGGAAAGCAACGCGGTTGCTGCCGTTGAAGTGGGAGCTTGATATTTCATTGATTTCGTTGAGATAAAATTCTTTGGTTTTTTCCGATTGTATGAAGTCGCTTCCGATTTGGATCATCTCTTTCGCTTTTTCGGAATTGCCGACGTAAGCTAAAGCTTTGGCGTAAATAAAATAAGGCGTGGGATAAGCCGGATAAAGACTCAATCCCTTTTCAAGGATCTCAATAGCCTTTTCAAATTCATTCTCTTTAATTAAATCAGCCGCAACCCTTGCAAATAAAGGGGAATCGTTGTTAAACTCGTAAATCAGCGCAAATTTATTGGCTTTCAACTTGTCGGAACTATTTCCCATGTTTGCCTTTCATTTTTAAAATTGCCGGTTTAAAAGATAAAAAAGAAACCGTTGCAAAACCGAAAAAGAACATCAGCTGAAAAGGTATTGCCGCAATTTCCAAGAAATAGATTGATGCGAGCACGCCGATTAAACAGTAAATTGCGAGCAGAAGTTCGATGAATGCGGACGAGTCGATTTTTATTGACTTAAAATATTTTTTCACCATATAATCATCGTCATTTCCGGATATTTTAAATTTAGGCGTTCGAACAAACTCGCTTTTTCTGTTAATCAATCCTTCAAAAACCGCGCGGGAGTTGTTGACCGCGAGTCCCATACTTCCAGCCATAAAGATTGGAAAGAGCGTGATTTTTTTTCTCCAATTAGGATAAACTTCTTTTTGCGCGTACAAATAAAGAAGAAAAGAACTAATGAACGCAAGCGCGAAAACCGACATAAAATTGAAAACGCCGTCGTAGGGACCGCTGTTTTTAATAAAGATCAACGGTACGTTCAAAATTCCCGCGAGCAGAATAAAAGGAAAAACGAGATTGTTCGTTAGATGAAAAGTCGATTGCAGTTTTACGCGCATCGGCATCTTCGATTTCCAAACGAGGGGAAGAAGTTTTTTCGCCGTTTCGATTGCGCCCTTTGTCCATCTGAATTGCTGCGCTTTGAGCGAATTGATTTCGGACGGAAGCTCGGAGGGCGTCGTAAAATCGCGGAGATAAATAAACTTCCATCCTCGCAGCTGCGCGCGGTAGCTTAAATCCAAATCTTCCGTAATTGTATCGTCGTGCCAGTTTCCCGCGTCTTCAATACATTCTTTTCGCCACACTCCGCCGGTTCCGTTGAAGTTGATGAAAAACCCCGCTCTGTTTCTAACGGTTTGTTCAATCACAAAATGTCCGTCCAACGCAAGCGCCTGAACTTTTGTAAGCATCGAGAAGTCTTCATTTAAATGTTCCCAACGCGTCTGAACCATGCCGATCTTTTCCGAAGTGAAATATCTGAGAGTCTTTTTCAGAAAATCTTTTTTCGGAATAAAATCCGCGTCAAAAATCGCGACGAATTCTCCTTCGGCGCTTTTCAATCCTTCTTTCAGCGCGCCGGCTTTAAACCCTTTTCTATTTGTTCTATGGATACTTCGAATGTTGAAGCCCATCTTTCGCTTTTCGGCGACGGCTTTTTCAACAATCTCAACCGTTTCGTCGGTCGAGTCGTCGAGCGCTTGAATGTCAAGTTTATCTTTCGGATAATCCAAAGCGCAGACAGCGTCAATAATTCTTTCCGCCACATACATTTCGTTGTAAAGCGGAATTTGAACGGTTACTTTTTTATCCACGCTTTCTTCCGTCTTTTCCTTGGGTATGTTTCGCTGATATTTGTTCCGGTAATAAAGCATAATAAAACCGTGGCTTGAAAAAACAAGCAGAACGGTTAATGAAAAAATGTAAGATGTTAAAACTAATTCGTCAATTGTCATATCGATTCCTTTACCAGTCCGCCACAACTTTTAATAATATGTCTTCGCTTATTTTATCTATCGCTTCCTGAATAGCTACCTTTCTTTTCGCTAAAATATCTCCGCTGTTTTCATATTCGCCGTAATTTGAAAAATCCTTTGTGAATACGGTTTTGCGCTCGACAATGTCTCTGTAAACCGCCTTTACAGTAAGCGTTACTCGACGGACGGAAATCGTTTCTTCGCCGGAGATTGACTGCGGATTATCTGAGAACCTTGTGATTGTGCATTCGAGAACCGCATCGGTGTTTTTACCGTCGCTTACTTGAAGATTGGCGTCGTCGATAAACTTTTGAATTGTTGCATAAGTAAAAGTGGAATTCAAATTCGGTTCGGCGGAACCGGAGTTGTCTTTGAACAACGGGATCGAAATCGTATGCAGATGTTTCGGAACGGACGCTCCGCTGAACGAATAACTGCAAGCTGAAAGCATCGCCATTAAAAGGCTTCCGACGATTAACGATTTAATTTTATTAGTCGATTCCATATTCCTTTATCTTCCTGTGTAAAGTTCTTTCGCTGATTTTAAGAAGCTGCGCGGCTTTCTTCTTGTGCCACTTTGTATATTTTAAGGCGTTTAATATTGCGTTTTTTTCCACTTCAAAAAGAGGTTTTACTTCGGAGACCTCGATATCTTCGGCGTTATGAATATTAGAAATAGAATTGTTAAATGCAATTTTTTTCAGGTCGATTAAATCTCTTTTAATTTCCACAAGCGCGCTGAAAATCATTTCTCTGTCCAAATCTTCCGAGGACCTGTTTAAGTGAATAGGAAGATATTGTTCGTCTTCGGTTTTATTGTGAAAAGAAATGAAGGGCGAAAAATCCTTTTCCGTCAGCGTTCCCGAACGGTTCAGAGCTACGGCGGACTCGACGGTGTTTTTCAGCTCGCGGATATTGCCGGGCCATTTGTAATTAAGCAATAGACTGTAAGCCCCGGAAGATATTTCTTTTATTTCCACTCTGTGTTTTTCGCAGTAATTTTTCATAAAATGATTGACTAAAAGCGGAATGTCTTCTTTCCTTTTCCTGAGCGGGGGAATGTGAAGCGTAACGGCTTTCAGTCGGAAATAAAGATCGTCGCGGAATTGTTTTTTATTTACTTCGGTTTGAAGATTTTTGTTTGTGGCGGCAATTATTCTTACGTCAACCCGTTTAACGTATTCGCTTCCAACAGGCGTTACTTCGCCGGTTTCAAGAACGCGGAGAATCTTTACCTGCGTTGTCAGCGGCATTTCAGCAATTTCATCGAGGAAGAGCGTTCCTTTATCCGCCATTTCGAAATATCCGCGACGGTTGTCAATTGCGCCGGTGAACGAGCCTTTTTTGTGTCCGAACAATTCGCTTTCCAAAATCCCTTCCGGAATTGCGCCGCAGTTTACGTTTATAAGCTGCTTTTCAGAACGCGCGCTGGAGCCGTGAATTGCCCGCGCGAATACTTCCTTTCCCGTACCGCTTTCGCCGTAAATAAGAATTGAGATATCAGACTTGGCGACTTGCATTACTATCGCAATCAAATCGCGCAGTTCTTTCGATTTTCCGATTATCCCGAATTTATTTTGAAATTCTTTTACGTCCATTTTAATCTAATCCAATTACTCAAACTGCATCTAAAAAGAGTAACGCATTACTAAGCGTTTTTATTATTAAATATAAAAACAAATTTATC
>JAADIR010000253.1 GCA_013151245.1 Chlorobiota bacterium | reverse complement strand
CCTCCTAACTAACTTGTTGTAGTGACTTTTTAAATATTTATTATATATAACACTTTAAATATAAAAATTCAACAACTTTTTGAAATTTATTTAAATTTCATTCGTTTTATTTCAACAATAACATTTTAATTGTTTTTCTGTAATCCCCCGCCGTTAATTCCGCAAAATATAAACCGGACGGCATGTTGTTTGCGTTCCAGATTGTTTTGTAATTTCCTGGCGCAAGAGATTTATTTACTAATTCCGCTACCCGCTGTCCGATTGAATTGTAAATTACTAATTTTACCGCCGATTGCTTCGTCGCTCCGTTCCTCGCAAAGACGGAATTTGTTGGAATCGTAAATTCAATTGTAGTTGACGGATTTCCTCCGGAATTTTTGGAAAACGGATTCGGATAATTTTGACGCAATTCAAATTTATCAGGCAATCCGGTTTCTACTTCCACAATGTTTGAGTATTGAAACGTTCCGTCGAAATCAATTTGTTTTAATCTGTATTTATAATTTTCTCCCGAAGAAATATCGGAATCTATAAATGAATATTTCCGCATTTGATTCGTCGTTCCGGCGCCTTCAATAAAACCAATTCTATTCCAATTACTTTTGCCTTTTGCCTTTTGCCTTTCAACTTGAAAACCTTTGTTATTTGTTTCGGTTGCGGTTTCCCAATTAAGAAAAACTTTACCGCGTTCAAACTTACCGGAAAAAGAAGTCAATTCGACCGGAGTATTAATTGATCCGACGTAAGGAATTCTTGCGTACATAATATTGAATCCGAGCGAAGAAGAAGCGCTCGCTTCGTTCCAAACCACGTCGGCTCCGCCTTCAAAAACGCCGTCGATAGCTTTGCGAACTTTTTTGCCGATTGTCGGATAGCGCACGGAATATCCGTTTCCGTCAATGTACGTTGTGTTGCTCAACTGCTGCGGGGCGTTCCATGTTGTTCCTCCGTCGGGAGAAGTCGCATAGAAAACATTGTATAGTTTATTCCCGCCCACGTCGTCGGTCTGCTGCATCCAAACAATGTAAATTCCTTGATTCTGATCGATTGCAATGCTCGGACGCATAACGGTAATATCTGCGGGCGTATTATCAATTTGAATCGGAGTAGTCCAATCTTCCGTTCCTCCGGTAAGCATTTGATACATAATGTGACTTCCGTTTGCGTCGTAATATGCCATGTGAACCATTTTGTAATAGTCGGTTGCAATCGTAGGCTCGCCTTGACGAATACCGCCGATTCCCCAAGAAATAGGATCGACGGAAAAAATAGCCGGAGCGCCGCCGGCATGATCCAATTGCTCGAGTCCTGTATTGCCGTCGTCCGCCCATGATTGCGCATCGTAAGAAGCAATTCCGAGATAATCGTAACAAAAATCGCCCGCGCTAAAGTTATCGGGCGCGGTTCCGTATCTGTCGTAAAGGAAATCGCGTCCCACAATCCAAAGCCGGCTGCCGTCGATATCAAGATAATCAATTAGAGCTTGGTTGTCTGCGTCAGCAATATTCCAGAAAGCCAAATTATTCGAATCGTCGCCGGTAAACCAAATTACCAATTCTTTATCGTTCAAATCGGACGCGCCCGGAACGTCGGTAGCCATTCCGCTGTTGTCTCCGCAATCGAAAACGGAATAAGTTTTTCCCATTGCATCGAGCGCGTCGGTAATAACCCATTCGTTGTTGAAACGGTTATCGTCATCGACAACCAGAATATCATCCGAATCAGATAACCCGAAGTAGTTCACCGCGTCTTGAACAAATTGAGTTCTATCGTCTATCGGTTTGATATAATAAGGATTAAAGCAGGCGGAAACAACATGCGAGGTCATACCGAAATATTCAAAAACCGTACTCTTACCTTCGAACTGATAGCCGCTCGGGCCCATTTCATATATTGACAAGGCGTCGCCGACAAGCGTACAACCGTCGGCGTATTTGTTAAGGATTGGATCTCCGTCGTATAACGGGGAAACAACCGTCGGTTCGCTCCAACCTGACGAGGTAGAGTAGAGTATTCCGAAAAAAGCGTTTCGTATTGATTAGTTAATTCGCTGGGATAATCTTCCCAAGCGGCGTACATTTTTCCGTCGCTTCCGTCAGTAAGACTAACGTCAATATAGTTTAACGGAAGTTCGTTGGGAGTGGGGAAAACGCTTGTTAAGTTTGCCGTATTCCACGTTGAGCCGTCGTCTGTGCTTCTACTTGCGTAAATATTCGCATCAAAAATAGCGGGGTCGTTCCAAATTGAAAAAAGAATAAATATATCGTTGTCGTCGGAAAGATCAATCGTTAAAACGCCGGTATTATTATCAATATTATCGGAAACAACCGGTGGAGACCAGGTATAAGTGAACTCGTCGGTAAAATTACACTTAGAAGACATAGCGTTTCTTTTTCCGTCGGCGGCTTCTTCTTTCCAAGCTGCGTATAAACGCCCCGATTCGTCGGCAATGATTGCCGGCACGCCGGTGGCTTGAGTTGTCGAACTGCTTAGCTGACCGAGGTCCCACGAAGTAAAAGCTTGATTATAATAAGCGTAATGGATTTCCGTATTATCGGGATAACCCGTTCCGGGTTCGAAAACAACCATCAGATAACCGTCCGTTGTACGCGCAATATTTCTTGCGCCCGTGTATCTCGTCGCATTATAGTAATCGACTTCCGTAATGATTGAAGGACTTGTCTGCGCAATTGCCGCAATCGATAACATCATAAATAGTGAAGTAAATATTTTTTTCATCTTGCCTCCGATGAATTTATTTTATAATTAACATTTTTTTTGTTTTGCTTTGATTTCCGAATTGCAAACGATAATAATAAATGCCGCTTGGAAGATTTCCGTTTACCGAAGAAGCGTCGAACAAAACTTCATAATTTCCGGCGGACTGATTTTTATCAACTAACGTCGCTATTTCTCTTCCGAGAGAATCGTAAATTTTTAGGGTTACGCGTTGTTGGCGTTGTTGTTGTAGAGACGCAAAATCTTGCGTCTCTACAACGACGGGAATCGAATATTTTATTGTCGTTAAAGAACTACCGCCGGCTCCTTTGGAAAACGGATTCGGGTAATTTTGATCTAATTTAAATCTAACAATCGGACGATAATCAATTTCAACCGGCCCGAAAATTTCTTCCGAACCGTCATAATCAATTTGTTTTATCCTATAAAAGTATTTTCCATTATTTATATTTTTATCAACAAATGAATATTGCCGCGCTTCCGTCGTCGTTCCGTTTCCCTCAATAAAAGCGACGCCTTCCCAAGCGCTTTCGCCTTTTTCCTTTTTCCTTTCCACTTGAAAACCTTTATTGTTCGTTTCCGTCGCCGTATTCCATAAAAGTAAGATTCCATCGTTTATTGCCGACGCGGTAAAAGAAGTAAGTTCAACCGGAGTAACGTCGTTAAATTCCACAACCGGAAGCTGCTGAACGTCGTCGGAGGTAATTGTGTATTCGCGATTGTAGTCTTCGATATCAATCCCCGAACCGGTCTCAACGCAAAATCTGTAAAGAAGCAAATCGCCCACATATTCATAATCAAAAAATATTGAAGCGGAATAAACGCCGTCGCCGTCGTCGTCCGTAAAATCGCCGGTATTCGCAGAACCGTTAAGCGGGTAGATATTACCGCGCACGCCGAGAGATTCTCCGGTTTGCAGCGGACGATTATTCATATCGACGTTAAAAACAAGCTCTCGGTCGTTATCTAAAACGACTTTGTAAGGTTCGGAATAATCCCACCAAATATTATCTCTCCTTGCGCGCGCTTCATAATAATAAGTTCCGTAACTCGAAGCGGTAACCGTGTAAAACGTATCGGGAATTGCAGCGTTAACGGTCGTCCACGGTCCATTGGGGTTTGCGCTCCAATTGAGCTGATAATAATCGGCGTCTTGATGAACGCTGATATCCCAAGTAAGCGTAAACTGCAGAAGCCCGACGCGTTCGTCGTTAATAATCATAGGCGAAGGGACAATTCCTTTTGCGGCTCCGTTAACATAAGTGTAGCCCGCCATATTCCAAGAGCCGGAGATATCGTACCAGCCGTTGTAATCGCCGTACCAGCCGGGGTTCAAATGATAGTAGCCGTTGTTATCGGCATAACCGCTAACAACCGCCGCGTGTCCGATTCCCGTACCGCTGATAGCGACGATAGCGGGACGATAATCGAGCATATTATTTTTCAGCGCCGTCCAAAACCCGCTTACCGAGCGGCTTGTATAATGTCCCGCGCTTCTGAAATAACTGTGCAGAGCATAAGGAACGTCGGAAGTCGAAGCGGTCGAACCGTCGGCTTCGAAATCCATATTTAAACTAACGGCGGAATGGTAAGTTAAAGTTCCCGCCGCGGCTCTTTGCTCGTCGGTAATCCAAACGTCGTTGTATTGATCCAGGGTATTAGGCCAATCGTAAATTGTGTTTCCGAAATCCGCAAATTGATAACCTGTATTGTTGTCGGTATAACCGTGGCTTCCAACTCCGCGGGGCGGCCATTTGTAGTAATTCAAAACTTGAGCTAAACCGGTTGCCACGCATCCGGCGGGCCAATTGTTGGGCGTGTAAAGATTGTAGAGAGCGTCGCCGCTCACATAGCCCTGTCCCCAATCGGAGACGACAAACGGACCGATAATTTCAAGGGGGGACTTTTCTTCCGCCGGAATTTTACCGGAAATATATTCGTCCCAAAGTCTTAAATTATTATTTACGACTTCATTTCTCGCGGTTTTATTCCGCAATGATTTTAACCTCATTTCCATATCCGTCCGCGTTAAATTCAACGTAAAATTTTCGGGAGAATCCTTATAATTAAAATCGGTTTGCGTTGAATAACCCAGCACAGGGTTGATTCTTCTTTCGTTTGAAAAAATAATATACCCTTTTGGTAAAAGCGGAACAACATAAGCGATAACGTTCTTCCCTTCCGCGTCATATAGAACTTTTATGTTCGTAAGATTCGACTTTATTTCGTCGGGCTTTTCCGAAGGGACGAGCAAGAATCTGAAATTCTTCAGCCAATTTTCGGACGCTTTATTTACTTCGGCAACGCTAAGCCGCTGAGCGTCCACCCGACCGACCGCCGTTATGAAAATCAAAACCGGCAGAACAAATCTGACAAGTGAAGATATTTTATATTTATTCATCGCTTATAACGTCCTTTCATTTATTTCTTACTTCAGCAGCAATAATTTCTGCGTTGCAATTTTTGCGCCGGATGTAAGTCTTGCAAAATAAACTCCCGAAGGAAGATTTTTCGCGTTCCACGTATATTTGTAAACGCCGGAGTTCATGTTTCCGCTTGCCAATATATCAATTCTTTCTCCAACGGAATTATAAATTTCCAGCGTTACGAATTCATTATTCGGAATAGAAAACTCCAAATTAGTTGAAGGATTAAAAGGATTCGGATAATTCGGTTTCAGAGCAAATTGCAACGGTTGATTTTCGCCGTCGTTAACGCCGCTAACCGTTCCGACATAAGGGATGCGGGCGTACATAATATTGTAACCGAGAGCCGAAGATTCGCTTGCTTCGGTCCAAACCACTTCGGCGCCGCCGTCGAAAACGCCTTCAATAGCGGGGCGAACTTTCCTTCCGATAGTCGGATTTTTAATCGAGTAATTCGCATCGTTTAAGTATGTGCAATTACTGAGCTGCGCCGGTTCGTTCCATTCTGCGCCGCCGTCGGGGGAAGTTGTGTAAACGACATTGTATAATCTGATTCCGTCGATCTTGTCGGTTTCCTGCATCCAAATAACGTAAACGCCGAAATTCGGATCGATGGAAATATTAGGTCTCTGCACATAAACCGTATCGGCTGTGTTATCCAACTGAATCGGATCGCTCCAATCGCTTCCGTCGTATGTTTTGTACAATATATGCGAACCGTATTCATCAAGATAAACCATGTGCAAAAGTCCGTTTCCGTCTCCGGCAATCGAAGGTTCGCCTTGCCGCGTTCCGCCTTCCATTCCCCAATCAATCGGGTCGAGAGTAAAAGCGGTCAAACCGTTTGAATTCGTAAGGTCTAATTCTTTCACTCCGGTTTGGCTATCGTCCGCCCACGATTGAACGTCGTAAGAATCTTCGCCGAGGAAATCATAATTGAAATCGCCTTCGGCAAAATCATCGGGCGCGCCGCCGAATCTATCGAAATTGAAACTTCTTCCTATTACCGCAAGTTTTTTGCCTTGAGTATTCAGATACGTAATAAGTTCGGGGTTATCTTCTTCGTTAATATTCCAAAACGCCAAGTCATTATAGTCGTCTCCGGTAAACCAAATAACAAGGTCGTTAGCCGTAAGTTCGGCTGCGGTCGGAACGTCGGTAGCCATTCCGCTGTTGTCGCCGCAGTCGAAAACAGAATACGTAATTCCGAGGGAATCAAGAACGTCCGTAATGACCCATTCGTTGTTATAACGATTGTCGTCGTCAACGACAAGAATCGAAGCGTCCGCTTTTGCTTGAAAGAAATTAATAATCTCCGTAACAAATTGATATCTGTTTTCGGCGGGTTTAATGTAATAAGGATTAAACGTTGCGCTTAAAACTTCCGACGTTCCATTGTCGTAATAAATCATCGAACTTTTACCGGCGTTAACATAATCCGCAGGACCCATATCATAGACTGAAATCGCGCCGTCGCGGGGCGTGCATCCGTCAACGTATTTCTGAACTCTGCGGTCGTGTCCGTCGTTAACCGGAGTTACAATTTCGGGCAGGCTCCACCCGTCGGCGGGAGTATATTCCGAAAACAGAACTTCATAAACCGGAGTAACTTCCGTAGGTTTGTCTTCCCAAGCGGCAAACATTTTTCCGTTTTTCCCGGGAGCCAAATTTACGTCCATATAATTAAAAGGAAGAACGTTGGGCGTCGGGAATTCGGAGGTTAGATTATCCGTGTTCCAAGTAACGCCGTCGTCTTCGCTTTTGCTTACGTAAATGTTAGCGTCGAATTCCGCCGGATCGTTCCAAATGGAAAACATCACAAACAAGCTGCCGTCGTCGGCGACGTCAATTGTGCAGACGCCGGAATTGTTGTCAATATTGTCGGCTTCAACCGGGGTCGTCCATTCGTGCGTGAAAGCGTCGATAAAAGTGCATTTCGAAAACATCTCGCTTCTCTTTCCGTCCGCGCGCTTTTCTTTCCAAGCGGCATAGACATGTCCGCTTTCGTCGGCGACAACGGCGGGCGTTCCGGTGGAATTGGTCGTTGAATGACTTAGCTGCGCCACGTCCCAAGTTTGAAAAGCTGAATTGAAAACCGAATACCAGATTTCCTGATTGGCGAAACCGCCGGCGGGTTCAAAAACAACAATAACGTTTCCGTCGTTTGTTCTGGCAATGTTCCGCGCGCCGCTGTATCTGGTTGCGTTGAAATAATCAATCTCGGTAATTACAGATAAATTTTCCTGCGCAAACAAACTTGCGGTAAGAAGAAAGATCACAACTAGTAAATAGTTCTTTTTCATTATAAAGTCTCCTAAAAATTATTTTAAGTAAATCATTTTAATTGTATTTGAATTTTTCAAAGTTTTTAATCTCAAATAATAAACTCCGGAAGAAAGATTATAATTTTCAAAATTTAAATTTATTTTGTACGCGCCGGACGCTCTTTGTTCGTTCGAAATTAATTCGGTTATCTTTTTCCCCAGCGAAGTAAATAAGACAAGCGAAACCTTGCTATCAAGCGGCAACGTAAATTCTATCGTCGTAAACGAATTGAACGGATTGGGAAAATTCTGTTTTAAAATAAATTCTTTCGGAACGTCTTCCTCCCGAATGTCGGACGTAAAATCGTCAAAATAAACGGGCGGTAAAATCTGAAGCGAATCTGAATTCAATAAATATTCTCTGTTGGAAGATTCAATTGTGAAAAAACCGTCTTTTGCAATTGAGTATCGATATAAAATATTTTTGCCGACGTCTGAATTCGCAAACTCCATTTCGTACGAATAGATTCCGTCTCCGTCAAAATCAACAAAAGCGGCGCTGTTTTCATTTCCGCTCAACGGCGGAAGGTTTCCGCGCAACCCGACGGAATCGAACGGTTCGGCATAACGCGTCATATTTATTTGGAATCTGACAATGGGATTATAACCAAACGCAATTTTTTCCGGCAAAGAATATTCTCCCCAAACGCCGTCAATCATCGCGCGGATTCTGAAGTAATACGTTCCGAAATTATTTTTCCGCGCAACGTAATTCGTATCCGTAAGATTATTTGAAAGCGTTTCCCAGCTTCCGCCATAATCGCCAGATTCCTGCAGTTCAAATTTTTCCGTCTCTTTCTTGCGGCTTGTCGTCCAAGATATTTTGATTGAAAGAGAATCAATTTTTTTTGATTCCAAAAACATCGGAACGGGAAGAATGTTTCTCGTTGCGCCGACTACAATCGTGTAGCCCGACATATTCCAAGAATCGGAAATATCATACCATGCGCTAAAATCTCCGTACCAGCCGGGATTGAGATGAAAATATTCGTTCGTATCAAAATATCCGTCAACCACCGCCGCATGACCCGCGCCGTTTGCCGCTTTTATTGAAAGTATCGCCGGACGAAAATGCGCCATATCGTCTTTCAGCATATCGAAAAAACCGGTCGCGTTCACGCTGAAATATTCTCCCGACGTTCTGAAATATTTTTTGAACGCGTTCGGAGCGTCCGCAGTTTCCGCCGTGGAACCGGAGAAATCGAAATCCATATCAACGCTAACGCAAGCGTGATAAGTCAATAGCGCCGCCGCGTTTTTCTCGTCTTGCGAAGCGGAAACGTCAACATATTTATCAAGCGTATTTTCCCAATCGTAAATTGTGTTTTCAAAATCCGCGCTTTGCGTTCCCGTATTGTCGTCGTAATATGAATGACTTCCGCTTCCTCTCAAGGGCCACTTGTAATAATTTAATATTTGCGCTATGGAAGTCGCGACGCAGCCGGCGGGCCAATTGTTAGGAGTGTAAATATTAAATAAAAGCGCGCCGTTTACTTTTCCCTGTCCCCAATCCGATTCTACAAACGGACCGATTATTTCTTTCGCGGATTTGTCCACATTGCCTTCTAACAGCTTTTCCCACTCATCGCGATTTTTATCCGCCGCTTTACGATTGTATTTCCCCGACTTCAAAGCGTAAATTCTCATTTCGATATCGTCTTTTATTATATTGAAAAAGAAATCATTTTCAGTTTTTGAAAAATCAATTTTCTTTTCATTTGAAAACCCGAAAACCGGATTCATTCTTTTATCGGAAGAAACAAGAATAAATCCTTTCGGATAAAGCGCGACAAAATACGCGATTGTTTCTCCGGATTTTTCATTCGAATCAATCCCAAAAGTCTCGTCGATTTTTGTATTTCCGAAATAATTTTCATTCAAGCTAATCCAATTCTCGGCAATTATTTCAGCGGCGCCAACGTCAACGCTCTGCGCGAACGTCGCAGAAGCAATCAAAAATAATATCGATATGTATTTAAATTTTCTAAACATCGCTTTTTCAATTATAAAAGCTCATTTCTCCCAACTCCTATCTCCTAGCTCCTATCTCCTATTTCCTACCTCGCGCATCTGAAACCCAAATTCACCAACCGCGCATTAGGATTTATTCCGAGCCGCATCGTCGTTCTCGTAACGACC
>JAADIR010000134.1 GCA_013151245.1 Chlorobiota bacterium | reverse complement strand
GTTTTCGTTAGCATCTGTCATTGGAAAAATTTGTTCTTTGTTATTTGTCTCCGCTGCGCCGCAAAAAATTCTCCATTCTCCATTCTCAATTATCCATTGCTTCATTCGCCCATTACTTTGATGATTACGCGTTTTCTTCTACGTCCGTCGAATTCGGCGTAATAGACTTGCTGCCACGGACCGAAATCCAATCTTCCGTCGGTTATGGGAATAACAACTTGATGATGAACAAGCAGATTTTTAAGATGCGCGTCTCCGTTGTCTTCGCCTGTGCGGTGGTGGCGGTAATCCGGTTTGAACGGAGCGAGATTCTCGAGCCATTCGTCGATGTCCTCAATGAGTCCCGTTTCGGCGTCGTTGACGTAAATGCCGGCGGTGATGTGCATCGCGGAAACGAGAATCATGCCTTCTCTAATTCCGCTTTTAGCGAGCGCGTCTTCAACCTCGCCGGTGACGTTGATATATTCTCTTCTCTTTTGAGTGTTGAACCATAAATATTCGGTAAGAAATTTCATTTTAGTTGCCTCTAAATTATTTAAGTTCGAATTTTATACGCCCGCAAATTTCAGAAGATATTCTTTTATGAACGGCGCAATGTTTCCGTCCATCACGCCCGCCGTATCGGATGTTTCGTAATTCGTTCTGTGATCTTTTACCATATTATACGGGTGAAAAACATAAGAGCGGATTTGACTTCCCCATTCTATTTTCATTTTCCCTTTTTCTATTTCGTCGAGTTCCGCTTCTTTCTTTTCCTTTTCGGCTTGATAGAGTTTCGCTTTCAAAAGTTTCATGGCGTTAACCTTGTTCTGCATCTGCGATCTTTCGCTTTGGCAGGCGGCTACCGTTCCCGTAGGAACGTGCGTAATGCGAACGGCGGTTTCAACTTTGTTTACGTTCTGTCCCCCTTTTCCGCCGGAACGGAAAGTGTCTATTTTCAAATCGGCTGTATTAATATCTATTTCAATATCGTCGTCAATTTCTGGAAAAACAAAAACTGAAGCGAACGACGTGTGCCTGCGCTTGTTCGAATCGAACGGGGAAATTCGCACGAGACGGTGAACCCCTATTTCCGCTTTGAGATAGCCGTAGGCGAAATCTCCGGTAACTTCAATCGTAGCGCTTTTAATTCCCGCGCCGTCGCCGTCGAGCAAATCGAGAATCGTCATTTTGAAATTATTCTGCTCGCCGTAGCGAAGATACATCCGCATCAGCATATCCGCCCAATCCTGCGCTTCGGTTCCGCCCGCGCCGGAATGAATTGAAAGGATGCAGTTATTGCCGTCGTCCTTGCCCGAAAGCATACTTTTCAGTTCTAGATTATCAACGATTTTTTGAAGTTCTTCCAAATCGCCGTCAATATCGGCGCCGAGAGATTCGTCTTCTTCGGCTTCGGCAAGTTCAATATATTCAAGAAGATTTTCGCATTTCGAATTGACGGTTTCCCATTCGTCAATCCAATTCTGCAGCAGTTTGGTTTTCCGTAAAATTTTCTGAGCGGTTTTCTGATCGTCCCAAAAGCCCGATTCTTCGCTCAATTTGTTTAATTTTTCAATCTCTATTTCTTTTTCATCTAACTTAAAGATAACCTCGTAATTTTACGATTCTCTCTTTTTGATTTTTAACAGTTTTAAATTGTTCTTCGAACATGTTTATTTTTCTCCGATTCTTTACAATTCATTTTTATTCATTTTCATTTTTACGGTAACGGTTAAATTGCCGCATTGTTAAATTGTTGTTTACCGTTTATTAACAATTTAACAGTTTAGCAATTATGCGTTCATTCTTTTGCAAATGTTAGTTTTAAAAAAGACATTACCGTTTTGCGCTATTCTTCCGTATGTCAATCTTCCACTTCAATTTCCATTCGCAGCATGGCTGCGGCAAGGGTTTTGCCCTGCGCGTCGAATTTCAGCGAGACGGTTCCGCCGCCGCCGAGCGTGTTGTGAAGAAGAAAATTCAACGCTCTCAAATTTGGCAGTTCAAATCTTTCAACTTCTCCGAAGCAAATTCCTTCGAAATGTTTTTTCACTCTTTCAACGGTCAGATATTTTTTGATGATTTCATATCCGGCGTCGTTATATGCGAGAACGCCGACGTTTCCCGCGTCCCCTTTATCGCCGCTTCTTCCGTGAGCTATGTCTATTAATTTTATTTTCATTTTACAACTCCATTATCTTAACTTCGGGTTTAACAAGATGTTTCGGCAGCAGCGCGGGCCAATAAGCCACAACGTCGCTCGGTTTGGGGCGTCCGCCGGCAAAGCCCGTAACGGCGGGCGGTCCGGTTAAAATAAGCGGAGCTATTTCGCGCCCGAATCTTACAACCGATTTATAATCGTGCGAGCGCACGGCTACTCTCATTGTAATTTCGTTGATGTCGTCTTCGTCCAATTTTTTGGCAAGCGTTTCGTGCGTGGCGTTATAGCCGACAAAATCCGTGCGTATTTCGTCAAAGTTCAGTTCCAGATTCTCCAAGCGCTTGCGCAATATTTTATCCGCCGCTTTCGCTTTGGTTAACGCTTTAGGCCAGGAATAAGTGAGCGAGCCGACCGCCGAGTAGCCGTCCTCGTAAGAGACGGAAACTTTGTAAGTGTCGGTTTCGGGAAATCCTTTCACGCCGTACATTTTAACGCGGTCGTTCCCCAAATCTTCCAATTTAATTGAAGTAAAATCCGCGATGCAGTCGGGAGTGATGTAGTTTTTCGGATCGCCGATTTCGTAAAGAAGTTGTTCGGCAACGGTGTCGAAATTTACGCGTCCGCCGAGCGATTCGTGTTTTGTAATTATCACGTCGCCGTTTGGAAAGGCTTCGGCAATCGGAAAACCAATCTGAGCAAAGTTTTCAATCGATTCCCAATCGCCCAAAAAGTTTCCTCCGGTTGACTGCGCGCCGCATTCGAGAATATGCCCGGCTATCGTTCCCGCGGAGAGCAAATCGTAATCGGCTTTCTTCCACCCGAATTCGTAAATCATCGGAGCTAGCGTTAACCCTGTGTCTGTGGTTCTGCCCGTTATTACGATGTCGGCGCCTTTTTCAAGAGCTTCAACAATAGGGAACGCGCCGAAGTAAACGTTTGCGCTGAGCAGTTTATCCTTCACGGTTGTTATAGGTTCGCCGGTTTCCATATTTTTCAGTTCGGCTCCGGCGGCTATAATCGTATCCAAATCTTCCATTATGTCGTCGCCGAAAACTACGGCGACTTTCAGATTATGAATTCCGAGTTTCTGCGCGACTTCAATTATCGCTTCGGCGCACGCGGTCGGGTTGACTCCGCCGCCGTTGGTGATTACTTTGATGTTTTTTTCCGTGATAACCGGAAGAATTTTTTCCATCAGTTCGGGGATATCGCGAGCGTATCCGAAATTAGGATTTTTGTTTTTCTGTTTTTGTAAGATCGACATCGTCACTTCGGCAAGATAATCCATCACGAGATAATCAACGTCCCCTTTCGTTACCTGCCAAACGGGAGCGTCAACCAAATCGCCCCAAAAACCTTGTCCCGAAGCGATTCTAATTTTTTCTTTCATATTTTTTCCTCTTTAAAATTTATCTTTGTAAGCTACAAAATTAAAACTAAAATTTCAGAAATAAACTCGGTTTAAAAGATTTCTCTGCGTAATACGACGCGATTTGTTTCACGCAAAGAGCGCAAAGACATTTCGCAAAGAACGCAGAGTTCTTAGAAGCTAAATCGATTAATTATATCATCTGCAATTCCGTTCAATTCGATTGCGTTTTTGATTTCGTACCAGTTAATCCTTTCGTCTCTTCGGAACCAAGTCAATTGCCGCTTTGCGAAACGGCGGGTGTTGCGTTTTATCAATTCAATTGCGCGCTCCAAATCGTATTCGCCTTCGAGAAACGAAATTATCTCTTTGTAGCCGACGGTATTCAACGCGTTCAAATCTTTTGAATATCCCGCGTTCAAAAGGAATTTAACTTCATCAACCAATCCGGCGTTTATCATTTCATCAATTCTTTTTTCAATTCTTTGATACAAAACGGCGCGTTCCCAATCCAATCCGATTTGAATAAAATCAAATTTTGTTTCGCGTTTATATTCTTTTTGCAATTGTAAAATAGATTTTCCGGATAGATGAAATACTTCCAGCGCGCGCATCACCCGCTTCCAATTTTGCGGAAGCATTGTTTCAGCCGCCGCCGGATCCGTTTTTTCAAGCATACGGTAAAGTTCTTCGTTTCCTTTTTCTTTTTTTGTTGAATGAAGCCGCGCGCGGTATTCTTTGTCGGTATCGACAACATCCATTATTCCGTCAATCAGCGCGCGGACGTACAAACCGGAACCGCCGACGACGACCGGTTTTTTTCCACGGTTGAAAATCTCTTGAATTAATTTCAGCGCGGAAGTTTCAAATTTGCTTACGTTAAATTCTTGCTCGGGATAAAATTCGTTTATAAAATGATGCGGAATTTCTTTTAATTCTTCTTCGGTTGGAGTCGCCGTGCCGATATTCATTCCCTTAAATATTTGACGGCTATCGGCTGAGATTATTTCGCCGTTTAATTTTTTCGCAAGGTTTAACCCTAAAGCGGACTTGCCCGACGCGGTTGGACCGACAACGGCAATTACTTTTTTTCCCACCCTTCGTGTCCTATCAGTGGAACAAATAAAAAGTTCGGGTGACTCACGGCTTCAAACTCGTCTTCTCCGGTTTTTGTTAATACGACAAGCGACTGCGATGATTTTTCTCCCACGGGCATCACAAGTTTTCCGCCGACTTTCAACTGTCTTTTCAAAGCGTTGGGAACCGAAGGACCGGCGGCGGTTACGATTATTTTATCGTACGGCGCGTAATCGCTCCAACCGATTGTCCCGTCGCTGCAGCGCAGGGCGGCGCGAAGGCGCATTTGATCGAACAGTTTCAAAGTTCTGTTGTAAATATTGCTTATTCTTTCTATCGAGTAAACTTCGCATCCCATTTCCAAAAGTATCGCCGCTTGGTAGCCGGAACCGGTTCCGATTTCCAAAACTTTATCCCCTTTTTGAATTGCGAGCGCTTCGGTCATAAACGCAACAGTGTAAGGCTGCGAGATTGTCTGATTGTCCCCGATTGGCAGCGCTTTATCTAAGTATGCGTGAAACAGAATTGTTTCCGGCACAAATTTATGCCGTTCAACTTTTTTGATTGCGCGCAGAACGTTTTCGTCTTTTATTCCTTTACTCTGTAAAATTTCTACAAGTTCTTCTCTTTCGGCTTCGTACATTTTCTTCCGTTTTTTAATTTGCAAAGATAGTTAATTTTCCTGCAGTTGGAAGTTGAGCGACGGGAGTTTCTTACTTTAGAATTAAACCGTTTTTGATTTTATTGAAATTAATATTAACGTCATAAATCTGACCGTTGACTATCGCGTATTTTAAATCGTCCCCTTTTTTCAGAAGAAAATCTGCGTTTCCGTCGGTTTTTATTTTGTAAGAAAATTTTTCGTTCGCAATAATATTTATCGGAAATTTTACAAAACTTTTTTCGCTCTCAAAATTTTCGGTTCGTATTCCGGTAATTCCCTTCGCGAGAAGTTCGCTAAAATTAATTTCTTGTAAATCTTTTTCCGAATAAATTTCTTTTTCGATTATTTCCGGCGGCGCAAGCGTTAAACCGGAGCAATCAATTTCTTCAAATCCGAAGTAGGTTGAAAGGTCTCCGAAATCGTCAATCGTTCCTTTAAGATAGAACCCTTTGTCGGCGGGGATTTCTTCCGTTTTGATTCCGATATCAACAGTATAGTTTACTCCATTAATTTTATATTCAACATTCCGCAGAAGAAGATCGAAAAGATATTTTTCATTTTCCGGAATTGCCGAATATTCTTCAATACTTTTTTCTTCGTAAGTTTTATTCATAATTGAATTGAACGCCGAAAGAAGGGCGACAAAATTCAACTTGCGAAGATATTGTTTATCTTCGTCGTCTTTCCAGCCGCCCGATTCAATTAGAACCGACGACGTTCCCCATTTAACGAAATTGTCTCCGAAAGCGCGCGGCTCGAACTCGTCGCTGTATCGTCCCGTGTGCCCGGGAATGTAATTTTGCAGAGTTTCATTGATAACCGCAATAAGCTGCATCGTCTTTTTCCGCACGTCGTTTATATCCCGCGCATAGTTAAACGGCGGCGCGAGAAAAGAGATAGCAGCGTTTTTAAATGAATGCCCGCTTGTGTAGCGGGTATCTTGATCGTGCAGATTAAACCCGAATTCCGGCTGCACGGAATCCCGCACCGCTTTAAGAATTTTGGATTCGGGGAATTGCAAACGCAACGCGTCGCGGTTTAAATCTATGGAAGCGAAATTTCTTCTTTCAAATTTTTCCGCGCCGTCGGGATTGAGCATAGGAATAAAGTAAATTGAAAGCGAATCGAAAAGCGAATTTCTAAAATCGTTGAAATGATCGTCGGCGGTAAAAAAATTAAAGAGATCAAGCAGCGCCATTGTGGCGGTCGGTTCGTCGCCGTGCATTTGCGACCACGCCAAAATTTTCGTTGCTCCGCGTCCGACTTTCACAAGATAAATCGGTTTTCCTTCCAATGATTTTCCGGCGACTTCAAACGAAAAGTTTTCAGAACTCTTTTTGTCCGTAAAATATTTTACGATATCTGCGTTTGTTATTCTTTTATCGGTTATGCTTTTTTCTTTGTAAGAATCGTAGTTTTCGTAGAGCGAATTAATTAATAGCGATTGGGCGTTCATGGCTGTGCTCAAAATAATTAACAATAAAAAAGTTATAATTGTTTTCATGGTTTTATCAAAATCGGAATGGATGAATGGTTGTATGATTGAATGGAAAATTTCAATCTTACGTTTCATTCAAATAATCAACCGTTCACTCATTCTTCCGCTTTCGTATTCTTTTATTTTGTCTCGTTTTTTGATACATTCGAATATAAATAATTTAAGGATGAATTATGGCAACATCACAATTAAAAATCGGTTCCAACGCCCCCGATTTCAATTTGATTTCGACGGACGACAAATATTATTCACTCGATTCTTTCAAAGACGCAAAAGGGCTGATAGTAGTTTTCGGATGCAATCATTGCCCTTACGTTATCGCCAACGAAGAGCGTCTGGTTCAGATTCAAAACGATTACAAAGATTCGATTCAAGTCGTGGAAATAAATTCCAACGACGACGTCGGCTATCCCGAAGACTCTTTCGAAAATATGAAGATACGCGCCGCCGAGCGTGGATTTACTTTTCCTTATTTAAGAGACGCCGATCAAACGGTAGCAAAAGCCTACGGCGCGACGCATACGCCGGAGATTTTTCTTTTCGACGAAGAGCGGAAACTCATTTATCACGGAAAGATCGACGACAATTGGCAATTCCCGGACCAAGTTAAAACCCATTATCTCCGCAACGCGATTGACGAAATGCTGGAAGGAAAGGAAATTTCCGTTCCCGAAACTTTTTCAATCGGCTGCACGATTAAGTGGAAGTGATTCTACTTTTTAGATTGTATATTGTTTCTTCTGTTTTTATTGGGGCATTGATTGTTTTTTTATTGCGGTCATTGGGAAAGAGTCATTGGGAATTGGTTGGCGGGAAAGATTGACATAAAGTTTTTAAAAGCAAAATCAAGAGCGAGCAATCAAATGAAGTACTTTCTTTTTCTTGATGAATCCGGCGA
>JAADIR010000100.1 GCA_013151245.1 Chlorobiota bacterium | reverse complement strand
CGGTTGAACTGAAATATCTATTGTTATGCTCAAAATTCCAATTTTCCATTTTCCATTTTCCATTGTCAATTATCAATTGCGGTTTACCGCGATATGGTTCAAAAGTTAATGTAAACCCCGAAGGGGTGAAATAAACTTTCAATATGTAATCTATCTGAAAATCCTTTGCGTTCTTTGCGTAAAGTTTTTCTTTGCGCCCTTTGCGTGAAACGAGACGCCATTTCATAAACACAGTCCTTAATTCTACTTTCATCTAACTTGTCAAACTGATAATTCCCCAATAAATAATTAAATTGCAAAAGAGAAAACCGGATAAGTAATAATTTGAATTCAAACAAAATAAATAATCAAAAAACCGCGAAGGAAAAGATATTTCTTTTTCTGAAAATAGTAATCGGCGCGGGTTTGCTGGCGTACCTGGTTTTTCGTCTCAACGCCGCTTCTTTGTCGGAGATAATTCGGCAATCCGACAAACTACTTTTTGCCGTTGTTTTGCTGATTATGCCGTTGAACATTATCGTTCAATATTTGAAGTGGAAAATCGTTTGCGAAGGATTGCTCGATTATCGCGAGAAGAAAAACATTTTCAGATCGCTAATGATCGGAATAGGAAGCGGATTGGTAACGCCGCTTCAAGCGGGCGAATACGTCATGCGCGCCGAACCCTTGAAAAATCAACCCGTTTTTAAAGTCGCCGCCGCGACCTTTATCGACAAGCTCTTTCCTCTGTTCTTTGTAATTTTAAGCGGCGCAGCCGCGTTCGGCGTTTATCTTGTTTATTATCAAAACGTTTCCGTCTTTCTCGCGGCGTTTATCTACTTTTTGATTTTCGCTTTAATATTGTTTGTTTTTTTTCTTCTGAAGAAAAGCAAAGATACTGCGAAAGGAATCGTTCGTAAAGTTTTAAATTTGAAGAGATTACAAAATCTGAAAGAAAAACTCGCTTTTTTGCAAAACGCCCGCAAGCCGTTTATTTTTAAGCTCTCTTTTGTTTCCGTTCTGTTTGTCTTGATATACATAGTTCAATTCGTAATTCTTTTAAGCGCGTTTACGCACGAATTCGAATTGGGAAAATATTTTCTTTTTGCATTTTTGCTGATGTTCGGCAAAACCGTCGTGCCGCCGTTTACGTTCGGAGAGATTGGGATACGCGAATCGATTGCGGTGTTTATCGCCGGACTTCTCGGCGTATCTGAAAGCGCCGGATTCAACGCGGCGTTCTTTCTTTTTCTCGTCAACGTGGTTCTTCCTTCTGTTGTCAGTCTCTTTTTTCTTTTCGGGAGAAACGAATGATTTACGCGACGTTGCTACTTTTTATTTTCCTTTTGATTTTTTATCTCCGCTTCCTTTCCGGCGTTTACTCGGGCTTGCGTTCGCTTCTTCCCGCCGAGATAAAATCAATTAATGAATTTGTTACAATCGTTGTCCCGTTCAGAAATGAAGCGGAAAATATTGTAACGTGTTACAAAAGTTTGACGGCGCAGAATTACGACAAGGAAAAATACGAGATAATTTTCGTGAACGATTTTTCGGAAGACAATTCTCTCGAAGTTTTGTTAAAAGCAAACGATGCGTCTAACGTGAAAATCATTTCGCGCGAAGACGACAAAACAAAACGCGGACACAAAAAGAAAGCAGTGGAAGCCGGCATTAGCGCGGCGCGCGGAGAGATAATTGTTCTAACCGACGCGGACTGCGTTCACGGAAAAGATTGGCTGCGACATTTGCTTTCGAACTTCGACGATAAAACCGCTTTCGTTTCCGGTCCGGTTGAAATTGATTCCGGCGGAACGCTCTTCGGAAAACTGCAAAAACTTGAATTTGCGGGACTCGTTCTAACTGGCGCGGGGCTTATCGGCAAAGGCGCTCCGGCAATTTGCAACGCGGCGAATCTCGCTTTCAAAAAGAGCGTTTTTTTCGAAGTCGGCGGATACGAAGGTTTGATGAATCTTTCGTCGGGCGACGACGAACTGCTGATGCAGAAAATCGCTTCGCAAGGGAAATATGAAATTAGGTTTTCTGCGGATAAGGAATCAATCGTAAAAACCGACGCGAAAAAAAATCTTTCCGATTTTCTTGAACAGCGAAAAAGATGGGCGAGCAAAGGTTTGTTCTACAAAAACAAAAAACTTGTTTTCGAACTGATCTTGATTTTTCTTTTTTACGCCGGACTTCTCTTTCAATTGATTTACGGAATTTTCTTTGAAAATATATTTCTCGTTTCATTCATTTTATCTTTTTTGATGAAAATTATTTTCGAGTATAAAATATTGTCATACGGCGGAAAGACCCTTTTCCCTTCGCTGCCGCTTAGGCTTTTGTTAATCGCGGAAATCGTTCAACCGATTTATATCGTGGTTTCATCGGTTTCGGGATTGTTCGGAAATTACGCTTGGAAAAACAGAAAGGTTGCTCGATGAAAAAATGTTTATACACGGGACCAAAACTCGTAAAAAAACTTTTCCCCGATTTCATTTGGGAATCTCAAACAAATAAGATTTTGCTGACTTTCGACGACGGACCGCTTCCCGAAACCACTCCGTTAATTCTCGCCGAACTCGACCGGTTGAAAATCAAAGCGGCTTTCTTCTGCGTGGGAGAAAATATCGAACGGAATAGTTCGCTCGCGAAAGAGATTTTAGCGGAAGGACATCTGCTCGGCAATCACACTTTCCGGCACGAAAAGATTTGGGGCTACGGTAAAAGCAAAATTCATTCCGTCGTTTCTGAGTTTAACGAATTCGTTAAAGATAAATTTGATTACGACGTAAAATATTTCCGCCCGCCGCACGGTAGGTTCAATCATTTTCTTCCGCCCGCGTTAAATGAACTGCAAATGGAAAACGTAATGTGGAATCTGCTTACCTTCGATTATAGAAATGATTTAAATATTGTTAAATTTGCAGTTCAAAAATTTTTAGTTAACAATTCGATAGTTGCGCTGCACGACAGTTTAAAATCGAAAGAAATAATTATTGATTCGATAAAAACCGTTTTTGATGAAGCGCAGGAAAAGGGATTTCAATTTGGGGAGCCTTCCGAATGTTTGAAATATTCTTTTTAGTCGCGGTCGCTCTCTATTTTATTCAGACCGTTGTTTTTTCCGTCGGCGCGCAGAAAAAATTTAAGAAGATTAACGACGATTCTCTCCCGTCGGCTACTGTAATAGTCGCGGCGCGAAACGAAGAGAGTAATATTCTCGACTGTATGCGTTCTCTCGACGCTCTTGAATATCCTGATGGAAAGCTTGAAATCATAATAGCCAACGACCATTCGACAGACAGAACCGCCGAAATAATCGAGGAGTTTATTAAAGACAAACCGAAATTCAAATCGATTGTTCCCGAAAAACAAATCGGACACGTAAAAGGGAAAGCAAACGCAATTGCAAACGCAATTAAAATATCGAACGGCGAAATAATTATGACGACCGACGCCGACTGCGTTGTATCCCCGACGTGGGCAAAAACTTTGGCTTCGTATTACGACGAAGACGTCGCGCTCGTTTGCGGATACACGGACCAAGAGGAGGAGACTTCTTTCAAAGCTATGCAGTCGATTGATTTCATTTACCTTCTCGGCGTAGCCGGCGGAACTATGAACTTGGGAAAACCTCTGAGCTGCATCGGAAACAATATGTCGTATCGCAGAGAAGCGTACGAGGAAATAGGCGGCTACGAAAAACTGCGTTTCTCCGTTACGGAAGATTTCCAAGTTTTAATGGCGATGCATAATTTGAAAAAATATAAAATCATCTATCCGATTGACGAAGGCGGGCGCGTTACTTCCAAAGCGTGCCCCGATTTGAAAACCCTTTACAACCAGAAACACCGTTGGGGAATAGGCGGTTTGGACAGCGACTTTGCCGGTTACTTTGTTATGACTACGGCGTTTCTTACTAATCTCGGCGTTTTGCTGACTCCGTTTTTATTTTCGAAAGGGGCGCTTTATATTTCGGCGTTCAAAATCTTATTGGATTATTTTTTCTTATTCCCCATTTATCAAAAATTAAATCTTAAATTAAGCCTGAAAAACTTTATCGTTTTTGAAATTTATTTCATTCTTTACGTTCTCGCGCTTCCGTTTGCGCTCGTATTCGATAAAAAAGTTAAATGGAAAGGACGCGAGTTCTGATGTATCTTCTTTGTAATTATTACGTTACTTACCGCTGCAACGCCTTTTGCGAGTTTTGTCATTTCGCCGACCACGGTAGATATAAAGATACGCCTAACGCTTCTTTGAGCGATTTCAAAAAAAACGTTTCGGAACTTGCCAAGCTGGGCGTGAAGTTTATCGATTTGACCGGCGGAGAGCCGCTGCTGAACGAGAATATTCATTTGATGGCTGAGTTTGCGCGGAGCAAAAAGATGCGGACGAGCATAACGACAAACGCCCTTTTATATCCGAAGTTTGCCGAAAAGCTCGCGGGCAAAGTGAACCTTCTCCATTTCTCTCTTGATTCTCCGGACAAAGAAACGCACAACAGAATCAGAAAAATAGATTGTTACGACAAAGTTTTTGAGAGCGTCGAAATCGCCAAATCGCTCGGCGAATTTCCGGATATTCTTTTTACCGTGACGGACGAAACTTACAAAGACTTACCGCGAATGCACGAAATCGCGTCGAATAGAGATTTGATTTTAATTGTGAATCCGGTTTTTTCCTATTTCGGAAATCCGGGTCTATCGCTTGAAGCCCTTGATTTTATTGAGGAATATGCGAACGGAAAATCGGACGTCTATCTGAACAAAGGATTTGTGAAACTGCGAAGGAACGGCGGCAACGACGTTTCAAACCCAAGCTGCAAAGCGGTTTCGCGCGTCGTGGTAATTTCGCCTTACAACGAGTTGATTTTGCCGTGCTATCACTTCGAAAAAGAAACTATTAAAATTGAAGATTCGATTTCGGAAATTTTCAAGACGGAGAAATACCGGGAATATTTGAAGATGGAAGGACGATTTGATTTTTGCAAGGGCTGCACGGTTAACTGCTATTTCGAGCCGTCGTTCGCTTTCCCTACAAATCAATATGCGATAGCAAGCTTATCGTCAAAATTTAAATACGGCTTTCAAAAACTTGTAAAACAGAAAATTAAAAAAAGGAAAATCGGTTTATAATGAAAAATGTTTTAAAATTACTCGGATCATTGTTTTTACTCGGATTAATAAATAACGCGATTTTCGCGCAAACGAATTTCGAAGCTTTTCCTTCGGATTTGACGCTTTCTCCTTTTGCCGCTAACGCGCTTGAACCGAAAATCGGAACGGTATTTCAGACGACTTCAAATGAACTCAGACTTGATATTGGCGCTTCTCGCGATTTGGTCCGCTGGAATTACGAAAACGGCAGCCGGCTTTCTATTGGCGCGGATTTTTTCACTTACTCGCTTTTGCGGAGCGAAGATAATTTCCATTTTCCCGTTGACGCCATCGATTATCTGTTTGGGTTAAACGCCGTTTACAAAATCGATAAAAATTACGGCAGCTACGGTTTCCGGTTCAGACTTTCACACATCAGCGCTCACTTTGTTGACGGACATTACGACGGAACCAATCAACGCTGGCGCGACGGACTTAATCCGCGGGTTTACAGCCGCGAATTTATTGAGCTTACGCCGTTTTATCAAATCGAAAACGCCAGAGTTTACGCCGGTTTTACATACATTTTTCATATCGACCCGAAGACAATTAAAAAGGATAATTACCAATTCGGTTTCGAAAAATATTTCAACGGATTTATGGGGAACTTCATTTCCCTTTACGTCGCTTACGATTTTAAACTGATTCATCTCGATAAATACACCGGGAACAATTCCGTTGAAGCGGGAGTTAAATTCGGCGGCGTTTTCGGCGGAGGATTGAGAGCGTATTACAATTACTATTCGGGAATGAGTCTGCACGGACAATATTTTGATAAACGGATTAAATACAGCGCAGTCGGAATTACGATTGATTTTTGATGCAAGATTACGGCAACAATTAAATATCCGCCATTGCGATCCCAACGAAGTCGGGAGAAGCCTGTCCGCCGGACAAGGCGGGCAATCTGCGTGTTTTTTACATTATATTTATTGATAGATTACTTTGTCGTTCCTAAAAATCGGGACTCCTCGTAATCACATAAGTTTTAAAATATGAAAGAAAATAAAATTTACATACACATTCTTCTGTTCGCGATAACATTCGTAACGACGCTGATTGCCGGAATGGAATGGACTACCGGAAAGATGGGACCTTACGAAGTAACCGATTTGGTTAAGGCGCTTCCATATACGTTGGGAATACTTTTCTTTCTCTCGGCGCACGAGTTCGGGCATTACTTCGCGGCTAAATATCATAAGGTGAAAACGACCTTGCCGTATTACATTCCGTTTCCGCCGCTGGCTGGCTTCCTGAATTTCGGGACGATGGGCGCGGTAATTAAAATCAAACAGAGAATTCCCACCAACAAAGCGATGTTTGATATCGGCGTTGCTGGACCGATCGCCGGTTTTGTTGTGAGTCTCGGTTTGCTGATTTACGGTTTTACTCATCTTCCCGGAAGGGAATATATTTTGAATATTCATCCGGACTTTTTTTCGCCGGAATATAATTCGAATGGAATTTCTCTCGCTTTCGGCGACACGCTTTTGTTTGATCTGCTCCGATATCTTTTTACCAATCCTTCGCAGTTCATTCCGCCGATGTCGGAAATTTATCATTATCCTTTCCTCTGCGTCGGTTGGTTCGGGCTTTTCGTAACGGCGCTTAATATGATTCCCGTCGGGCAGCTCGACGGCGGACATGTGGTTTACAGTATGTTCGGACTTAAAAACCATGAAAAAATCGCCGCTATTTTTCTAATTCTGCTGCTTGCTTTCGGCGTCTTCGGATTAGTTGACGTACTGCTTGAACTGAATATGAATTTCGGCTGGTCCGGTTGGCTCCTTTGGTCGATGATTCTTTATTTTGTAATCAAAGTAAAACATCCGCCGGCAACGTATTTTGAAAAGCTCGATCCGGTAAGAATGACGGTCGGCTATATTTCGCTGATTGTTTTTCTTCTTTCGTTCTCTCCCGCGCCGTTTGTAATCACGTTTTGATTTCATTCGGTTACGGCGGTCAAACTTATTTGCCTTGTAAGAAGTTTCCGAGTTAGATAACTTTCAATTCAAAAAACGGATAAGATTAAATTTTCACTACCTCAGATTTAATGCGGTGTAAAAATAACGGTTATTATGATCCCACGATTTCAATCGTCGGATATTAATCAAAAACGAATAATTAAACGACGGTTTTTGAGAACAAGTATAAGAATAAAACCAAACGCTAAATTGCATGAAAACAACAGCGATTCAGAGCGAAAAATAAAGAATGAAAAAATAAGAGTTTTGTAAGGCGAATAAAAATATTTTTCAGATTATTAAACCGTTAAAACGGTTAAAATATTAATTATTTTTTTTTGTTAACCAACGGCTTAAGCCGTTGGTTAACGGTGGTTTGCTTTAAATAATAACCGTTTCAACGGTTTTAATTAATTTGTTCATGGAAATATTTCAGTTCTGAATTGCTGGAAAACAAAATCAAAGTTTGCCGAGCGTTTAATTCTTAGTAAATTTAAAACTTAATTATTATTAACATTGGAGCAGAGTGAAAATCAATAAAATTCA
>JAADIR010000248.1 GCA_013151245.1 Chlorobiota bacterium | reverse complement strand
ATTCCCGGCACAGCATAAAAATTTCCGCCGATTACAGATTCGGAAGCGGCTGGTCTGTTTCGGCGCTTTGGATTTACGGTTCCGGTCTGCCGTTCACGCCTTCGAACGGATATTACAACAAATATTTTTTCAACGATTTATTCAGCTACGATTCTCAGTATTCCGGTTATTCCCGTTATCTTCTTTTAGGCGATATAAATACCAAACGTCTGCCGGATTATCATCGTCTCGATTTGGCTGTCAACAAATCTTTTAAGCTTTCAGGAGTGAAATTTCAAGCAAGTTTAAATGCAGTAAATATTTACGACAGGAAAAATATTTTTTATTTTGAACGTGAAACAGGAGAGCGCGTGAATATGATGCCGTTTATTTTGTCGGTAACTTTGAGGGCGGAAATATGAAAATTTTGAAGCTGATAATAATTGTCGCTGGATTGTTTGCTTTGATTGCCTGCGAAGATACGGTAAATCCAAACGACGAATTCAAAGAGGAGATAGCTTTGAATTGCGTGATTCACGGAGATTCGTCCTATCAAATAGCGACTGTTTTGCGTAGTTTCCCTTTCGGAGATGAAACTTCCGCAGCCGAAAGTTTTGTGGATGATGTTCAGTTGAGACTCTGGTATGACGTCGATGAACAAGACGATGCTTTTCTTTTCCGCGATAGCGTAATTACCGTGCAAGACGAAAACGGCAATGATATGAAAGCGAAATTTTATTATATCAACGGCGTTAACATAGAACCGGAAAAGGCGATGGAAATCGAAGCTATTCTTCCAAATGGGAAGCGGCTTTTTTCATCTACTAAAACGCCCGAAAAATTAACGCTGTCGCACGATTATTTCATTCCGCCTGAAGAATTCGGACGGGATTATTTTCACTTAGAGTGGTATTTCCCGGAAGGGGAGAGAGTCGTTCAGCCGAGGATGAAAATTAAATACACATACAACAATCACGGAACAAAAGAATACCGCGAAATATTTGTGCCGGTGAAATTAGACGAAAATAACGGGAGCGCGCCGCCGGTTTATCCGTCTCCGGTTTTGGATAAAGAAATTGATTTTTATATGAATGCAATCGATTGGACGATGGAAAAAATTTCCGAAGGCGATTCTGTTAAAGAAAATTATTCAATTATCGGAGCAGAGGTTACGCTACTTGTTTATGATAAGAACTTAACCGGATATTATACTTCTACTAATACAATTCTGGATGATTATTCTATCAGAATAGATGAAATTGATTTTAGTAACATTGAAGGAGGACTCGGACTCTTCGGTTCTTTCATTCAGCAGAAAATTGACGTCAGTATTAGCTCAAATTACATTATACGATACGGCTATCTTATTGGGAAATAATAAGTTATATGAGATCACTTAAAATAAAAATAGCATTATTATTAATCATTTTCGCTTTCTTCTTTGCGGCTGGCTGCAATGACGAAATTTCTTCAAGCAAACCGGAAGAATTTCTTGAAAACAACATGATTTTTGTTGATTCAAACCCTCAAGGAGCGCACATATTTCTTGATGGAAGAAATACCGCTTTTGTGACGCCGGATACTTTAAAATGGCTAGATGTAAAGAGTTACGACGCCACGTTGAAGATGGAATATTTTAGAGACACTTCTTTTCAAATTACAGTGGCAAGCAGTAATGTAAACAATATTTTCATCGATTATACTATGAATTTAAAGATGTACGGCGCCGTAAAATTCATTTCAACTCCAAGCGGAGCCGATATTTATTTCGATGGTATTTTCACCGGTAAAACAACTCCCGACGCCTTGCTCCACGTTTTCCCCGGGGAGCATGTCGTTATCTTTGAATTGGAAAATTACATTCCCGATACGTTTATGGTTTATGTTTACAGTAGTATTACAACCGATGCGGTTTCGCAATTGGAGCAAGATTCGCTTAAAATTTTAAATTGATCTATTAGAATATTTTGCAACAAAAAATAGGACGCATGCTCCCCCTGAAAACGGATAAGAATGCTTATTGACCATTTGCAAAACCAATCAAACAACAAAGATCGATAAAGAAATTCTTTAATCCAGCAGTTTACTCAACTTTTTCTTTAACTCTTCCTTATAAACATACGAGCGCTTAAAAATGGAATCCGCTTTCATAAATTCCAATGCCCGCACGTCCCGTATATCTGTTCTAATTAAAATATCGGGCTGCGATAATTTCAATTTTTCGTGGATGATAGATTTCTGCATTATTTGAAAAGCGTTGAAAAAGACTTCGTAAGCTTTCGGAATATCCGAAAGGGTTTTGATATTGAAATTGGATTGAACGTCGATCGCAATAGTGACGTCGCATTTTTCCGTGAAAATATCGTAAGGAAGAGGATTGACAAGTCCGCCGTCAACATAAAGTTGGTTGTTGATGTTTACCGGTTTGAATAAACCCGGTAATGAATAGCTCGCTTTAACGGGCAGAAAAAGTTCTCCCTCGTCAAAAACGGATTGCTCTTTCGTGAGAAAATTTGTAGCGACTACTTTAAGCGGAATTTTCAAATCTTCGAACGTCTTCACTTTTAATTCATCCGCGAAAAAACTAAGAAACTTATCTCCTTTAATGAATCCGCCGGCGCTCGTTTCGATATCAACAAAATCAAGGAGTTTTACTAAATCGAGCGATTTGAAAATTTCCCGAAACTTTCCCGATTTGTTCAAAACTTTTTCACGAAGCGAGGCTTTCATCTCTTTGGTAGAAAATCCCGCCGCATAAGCCGCGCCGATAATCGCTCCTATGCTCGATCCTGAAATTACGGTCGGCTGAATTCCCAACTCTTCAAACGCTTCGAGAATTACGATGTGCGCAAGACCCCGCGCGCCGCCGGCTCCAAGGCAAAGACAAATGCTTTTCATTCGCTTTTCGCTTGTTCGTTTTCTGCGGCAATCTTTTTGGTCTCGTCGGCTTGATTGGAAAGCGTCTTTCCCTTTCGCCCGATTCTGAAAGAATAATAAAGCGTTATTAATTGAGAGAAAATCAGGATACCGAAAACAACAAGACTGATTTTCAAAATAAGAACTTCCCAATTTGTGAAAATTGAAGAATCGGTAAGAATATCTTTCAGCACATAATAATCAAGCAGCATCCAGGTTACCGCAAGAATAATTAAAATCAGAGTGATAACCGCAGAGATTTTGAAATTGTTGTATAGCTTGTCCATAGCTATTCCTCCACTTGATAAACGGAATCGATAACCGTTCCGTCAACCCATTTTATTATTGCGACGACTTTCTTTTTGTTCACTTTCGGTTTAGCCGGTTTGCCGCCGCATATTTGATTTATTTCTTCGTAAATTTCTTCAATCGGTCTGATTGGAAGCGAACTGTTTCTTACCGCTTTCAACAAATCTTTTCTTTTCGGATTGATCGCGATTCCGCGTTCCGTAACGATCACGTCGATCAATTCGCCGGGACCTACAAGCGTTGTTACTTCATCGACAATCACGGGAATTCTGTCGCGGAAAGAGGGAATCGCTAAGATTGTCGTTTTTCCGAAAAGACAATTTTGCCAACCGCCTATTCCGTGAAGCAGGTAACCGTCCGAATGCGAGACGACGTTTGCGTTGAAGTTGATATCCACTTCCGTTGCGCCGAGAACGACCGCGTCCAACATCGAAGCGAAATTTCCTTTGCCGTGATAGTTGTAGCTTGTAAAAGGGCTTGTGTTGATATGATTAGGGTTTTCTCGCATCGAGCGGACTCCTTCGAGATCGAAAGTTTGTCCGTCCAAGATATAATCCGTCAATCCTTCTTCGAGCATTTCCACAAGATATTTTGTGCTGCCGCCGCGAATGAAGCGGGCTTTTATTCCTTTCTTTTTCATCAGCTCTTTGAGATAAACGGCAAAAGCCAAATTTGTTCCGCCCGCTCCGGCTTGAAACGAAAAACCGTCTTTCATAATTCCCGATTCGTCGAGAAACCGCGCGATGTATTCGGCAATTAAAAGTCTGTCGGGGCTTTTCGTTACTTGCGTGGTTCCCGAAACGATTTTTGAAGGGTCGCCGAGAGTTGGAACTTCAACAACGTAATCGACGTTGTTCCCTTGAATTTGCCAAGGCGTGCATGGAAACGGGACGAGGTTGTCGGTAGCGACGATTACTCTGTCGGCATACTGCGAATCCGCGAGCGCGAATCCTAAAAGACCGCAAGCCGCGGGACCTCTGTCGCCGGTCGCGTTTCCGAACGGATCGGCGGTCGGCGCGGCAATTACGGCAATATCAATGTGAACTTCGCCGTCCTGCACCGCTTGGTATCTTCCTCCGTGCGATCGTAGAACTCCCGTTCCTTTCATTTTTCCGAGAGAAGTAAATCTTCCCAGCGGTCCGTTCATCGAGCCTTCGATGTGATGAATCGTTCCGTCTTCCAAATATTTTATCAAATGGGAATGAACGGGAAAGGACGCGCTCGGGAACCATCTGATGTTTTTAATTCCCATCGACTTAATCGTGTCGAACAAAAGATTGGTGACAACGTCGCCGTTTCGCAAGTGGTGATGCGTCGAAATCGTCATACCGTCTTTTAAGCCCGCTTTTATAAGGGCTTCCCGAATATTCTTTACGACTTTATTTCCGTCGTCGGGATAATCGGCGCAACTTCGTATCGGCGAACCGTATTTATTTCCTTTCGGTTTATACTTAGCGACTCCTTTGTAAGGAACTTGTTTCACTCCGTTCACTACCGTCGGGACTAATCTTCCGGCAGCGTTTTTAACTAATTTCATTATTTATATTCCTTTTTCGTTTTCTATAATTGTTAAACTGTTGCATTGTTAAATTGTTTTTTGTCATTGGTGAATTGTCATTGGTTAATAGTCATTAGTCAATGGTCATTAGGTGATAGTTATTGTTTGTATGTTCATTTTTTCTTACCGATTGAATTTATATACGAATTTAACATTTTTCCTAACGAAGTTAATCTTTCGTTTAAATTTAAATATTGTTCTTCCGTCATTAGATTTCTTCTTCTCGCCTTTTCAATCCAAGTAAATGTTTCGAACAAAGAACCGCGCGAGTAATAGCAAAAATGCTTATTCTCTTTATATGAATATCTTCCGTAACCTTCGGAAATATTCGCCGCAATCGAATCGCAAGAACGGATTAACTGTTTGCCAATAGTATCTTTATCCAAATAATTCCAATAAGAAACAAGAGTATAAATGTCATCCGCCAATTCCATCGCCAATTGATAAACATTTAAATCACTCAATTCCATCTTTAAACCTCACAATTTAAAACAAATGACCATTGACTAATGACTATTAACCAATGACTAATTTCCAATGACCAGCCCCTTTTCACAAGCACAATCCCAACATCAAGAATTAAGCGCTTTTACCGTCTCCAAAACCTTTTCAGCCCTTTTCACCACCGGCGCGTCAATCATTTTACTGCCGATTGAAACTACGCCAAGCCCTTTCTTTTTCGCTTCTTTGAACGCCGCAACGATTTTTTCCGCTTTTTCTATTTCCGCTTCCGTCGGGGCGAACGCTTCGTGCACTACTTTTATCTGTCGCGGATGAATGCAGCCCTTTCCTTCAAATCCGAGAGACTTTGCTTCGATTACGCTTTCGCGTAAGCCGTCCATATCGTTTACGTCGGAGAATACAGTGTCAATCGCTTGAATTCCCGCGGCTTTAGCGGCAATGACAAGCTGCGAACGGGCGACGAAACTTTCCGTCCCTTCGTTTGTTCTTTGCGTTCCGATATCCGCGGTGTAATCTTCAAGCCCGATTGCAAGCGCGCAATTATTTTTGGAAGCCGACGCAATTTCATACGCGTTTACAATTCCCAACGCGCTTTCAATTATCGGCATGAAATAGATTTCCCGTTTAATACGGTTCTCTTTTTTCAAACGCTTTGCTTCTTCTTCAACTTGTTTTACGTCGTCGGCTGTTTCGCATTTGGGAATCAAAATTATGTGAACGTTGTGCGGCACGACAAATTTCAAATCGTCCAATCCGCGCGGCAGTTGATTAATACGAACCATTCTTTCTGAACCGTAAAAATCAATCGCGCGCAAAGCGTTTCTGACGATCAAACGCGCGGCGTCTTTTTCCGACGGCGCAACGCCGTCTTCCAAATCGAGAATTATTCCGTCGGGATTGTGAAGTCCTGCGTTCGGATAGAATTTCGGCTCGTTGCCGGGCAAATATAATCTGCTTCTGCGGAGGCGGTCTTTCTTCGTTCCGTAATTGTTCTTTTCGTTGAACGGCGGCAGAAATTCTTTTTCGATTTCGGGATGAAGACGTTTTACCGCGAGTTCAAAACGGGCTTGGATTGTCATCGGCAACGCGCCCGCGTCTTCAATCAACACGCTCAAATGTTTTATACCGTAAAATTCGCACATTTCGAGAATTGTTTTCTTTATCGATTCGCCGTACATAATTTCAACTTTGCTCTTCAGATCGATTTTTATTCCGCCCCGTTTCTCTTCTTCGATTTCGATGTAGCAATCGGAGCGAACTTTCGGATCTCTTTTTCCCGCTGACGCTTTGTTCATTTCTATTCCTTTTCCGTGTTTTTAAAACATGTTTGTCGTTGCAATAAAGTTGGTTTTAGCGGAACGAGAAGCAATCTGAAAAAATTACAGATTGTTTCAATCGCTTCGCTCTTTCACAATGACGGTTTAACTTAAACAACTAACTTTTCCATAAACTCGCCGATGGAATGTTTCTCGGCGTTGAAAATCATTTCTTTAATTTCTTTTTGGCGTTCGTCGCTTAACAATCCTTGAGCTAGACCGGAAAATTTATTGTCCAAATCTTCTTCCGTCATCGGCTCCCGCGGATCGCCTTTAGGATATTCCAAATATTCCGAATAGACGTTTCCGTCGTTTGTCGTAATTACAACTTTCGACGGTTGCTTATCCGGGAACATTTTTTCAAATTCTTCCGACGCTTCACCTTTGATTTTATCGATCACTTCCCAAATTCTCGGGTCTTTCATTTTTTCATCGGAGAAAGTAGTCGTGGTTATTTTTTTATCGACCATAGCCGCCGCGATGCAGTATGGAAGCGAGTGATCGGCGGTTTCGCGCGATTCGGGTCTGTATTTATGCGGGTCGAAAAGAATGTCAACCGCGCGCGCGATTGTTGTAATTTTAATTTCTTTTATTTGATCGTAATTGATATTGTTCTTTGTAACAACTTTTAAAGCCGCCGTGATGTGAGTGTGGGTAAGGGCTTCGGTCGGGAACGCTTTCATTCCGCATTCCATAATTTTGTAGCTTTCGCCGAGTCCGCCGATTAGTTTTTCGACGTCCCAAGTCCAATCGGCAAGCGCTTCTCGTCCGTGCATTTTAACCGGCTCGGCTTTGTTCTCTTTAACGTTCCACCCGAAGAAGGTATCCATAAATCCTTCCTTCCCTTCAAAAACCGCTTCGGTTCCCGAAAATCCTTTCTGCGCCATCAACGCCGCAAAAACTCCGGATTGAACCGCCATCGGATCGACGGTGTTTTTCATCATCGTGAGTTTTCCGGCAGTCGGACAGCCGATCGTGTGATTGTGCGAGCCGTTGATTCCTATCGCGTTGACCATTTCGTCTTCGCTCAAACCGAGAAGTTTTCCGGCTACAATCGGGGAAACAAATTGCGTGAGCGTTGCATGATGCCACTTCCGTTCTCTTATTCCCGGAACGGCGAATTCGCACAAACGCTGTTCAAATTCGTAAGCCAAAACTATCGCTACGATTAT
>JAADIR010000283.1 GCA_013151245.1 Chlorobiota bacterium | reverse complement strand
AATTTTGAGCGTAACAATAGTTATTTCAGTTCAACCGATTTGAATTTTTCATTCAGTCCATCATCCATTCATTCATTCTTACTTAAATTAATCTTCAAAATTTCTTTACGAAAAAAACTACTTGTCCCGATGTTTTTTATCGGGAAAGATTTTAATTGTAATACTATTGGGATGCGTTTTATTGCAGCGATGTTTACGGAGGGGGAAAGAATTCTACGACTGTCAAAATGCAGAAAACCGTCGGATCGCCGCGCTCGCTTCGTTCGCTCGCGACGACAGAGTTTTTCCAAAATTCCAACATTCCATTTTTCCAACATTCCGCTCTTTCGCTGAACGCTGACAACTGATTACTAAAAAGCTTTCCAATTGTCCATCCGTCTCCGCTGCGCTTCCGGCTTCGCTACGCTACGCCGAGACGAGTCGCCGAGATAAATTATCAATTTTCCATTCTCCATTAAGTTCAGTGCGCTTCCAACCAGTTTTTTCCGATTCCGGCGTCAACGGTAACGGGAACTTTCAGAGGCAGCGCGTTTTCCATCAACTCAATAATGACCGGTTTTATTTCATCGACTTCTTCTTCCGGCATATCAAAAATCAATTCGTCGTGCACTTGCAGAACCATTTTTGTTTTGGCTTTTCGTTTTTCCAACTCGTTAAAAATATTTATCATCGCAATTTTTATCATGTCCGCGGCGGTTCCTTGAATCGGCATGTTGATGGCGACTCTTTCTTCAAATTGTCGAACCGTTCTGTTGTCGCTGTTGATGTTGCGAAGATATCTTCTTCTGCCGAAGAGAGTTTCGGCGTAGCCTTTTGCTTTTGCGGTTTGAATTGAATTATCGATAAACGCTTTAACGTTTTTGAAAGTATTGAAATAAGTGTCTATTATTTCCTGCGCGTGCGCTTGAGAAATGCCAAGCCGGTTTCGCAATCCGAACGCGCCGATTCCGTAAAGAATTCCGAAATTCACTTCTTTGGCTTTGCGCCGCATATCCGGCGTCACTTCTTCCGGAGGCGTCATGAACACTAAAGCCGCCGTGCTGCGGTGAATATCTTCCTTATTATGAAAGGCTTTCATCAATGTTTCATCTTCGCAGATACTCGCCATTATGCGTAGCTCAATTTGACTGTAATCGGCGCTTAACAAAACGTTGCGGTCGTTTCCGGCGATGAACGCTTTGCGAATTTCTTTGCCGAGTTCCGTTCGTATCGGAATGTTTTGCAGATTCGGATTGAAGCTGGAAAGCCGTCCGGTTGAAGCGACGGTTTGATTGAACGTTGTGTGAATTCTTCCCGTTCGCGGATGAATCAATTTCGGAAGCGCATCAACGTAAGTGTTTCTTAATTTTGTTACTTGGCGAAAGTCGAGCAGCGTATCGACAATTTCGTGTTTTCCCTTCAAAGCTTCAAGCGAAGCGGCGTTTGTAGAAAATCCGGTTTTTGTCTTTTTCGATTTCGGCAATTTCAGTTTGTCGAATAAAATTACTTGAAGCTGCTTTGTAGAATTTATGTTAAATTCTTCTCCGGCAATTTCCCAGATTTTCTTTTTATATTCATCAATCAATTTCTCAAGCCGCATGTTGAATTTATTGAGCGCTTTTTCATCGACCTTCACTCCGGCGCGTTCCATATCTTCCAAAACGGGGGCGAGGGGAAATTCGATTTCGTAAGCTACTTTTTCAAGATTTTCTTTTTTCAATTCGGCGGAAAGCTTTTCGTAAAGACGGAACGTTATGTCGGAATCTTCCGCCGCGTAATTGCAAAGCGTTTTTTCGTCAACGTTAAAAATCAATTCGGGATTTTTTTTCGCGCCGATAAGATCGGTAAGCGGGATGGGGGAGTATTTCAAATATTTTTCAGAAAGCGAATCCATGTTGTGTTTCTGATCGGGATCGAGAATATAGCTGGCAAGCATCGTGTCGAAATAAAAATTCTTCACCTCAATTCCATACGTCCGTAAAATTGAGATATCGTATTTTCCGTTTTGGCAGACTTTCCCAATCGCTTCATTTGCAAAAACCGGCGTGAAAATTTTTTTGAAATCTTCAACCGAAAGCCTGTCGCTTAAATCCTTCGCAAATAAATCCCGCGATTCGATAAACGGATTTGTAATCACGAAAAAAGCTTCTCCTTTTTTGAATGAAAAAGAGACTCCCGCAAGATGCGCTTCAAAGTAATCGAGCGAATCGGTTTCAACGTCGAATACAAAAAGTTTTTCACGGGAAAGTTTTTCGGCGAGTTCTTTTGCTTCGTCCGGGGTTTTAATTAATGTATAAGTTGCTTTATCTTTATCAAATTTTTCGGTTTCTTCGTTTCTTTGACGGGAACGTTTCCGTTCGCTCTGTTAAAAAGGCGGTTGAGGCGGCTTCCGAAATTTTTGAATTCCAACTCTCTAAATATTTCCAGCGCTTTGTCAAAATCGGGCGGAACGAATTTGGTTTCTTCAAAATGAAAATCGAGCGGAACGTCGGTAACGATTGTAGCGAGTTTTTTAGAAAGGAAAGCATTATCTCTGTTTTCGGTCAATTTGTTTTTCAAAGACTGCTTTTCAATTTTGTCAATGTTCTCGTAAATATTTTCGATTGAACCGAATTCGAGCAGCAGGGGAACGGCGGTCTTCGGTCCAATTCCCCTAACGCCGGGAATGTCGTCGGACGAATCTCCGACAAGCGCGAGATAGTCAATCATCAATTCCGGCGGGAAGCCGTATTTTTCAGTCGCCTTTTCTTTATCGATTATTTCGATCTCGTCCGTTCGTTTCCCGGGTTTAATGATTTTTATTTTATCGGTGATTAGTTGAATGTAATCTTTGTCCGGCGTGATTGCAAAAGATTCAAATCCTTCCGCCTCCGCTTTTTTCACCGCCGCGCCTATTATATCATCCGCTTCGTAACCGGGAAGAATATACTGCTTGATATTAAACGCTTCAACTACTTCTCTAATTCGCGCAATTTGCGGAATCATATCGTCCGGCATCTTGGCGCGGGACGATTTGTACAGATCATACATTTCGTGCCTGAACGTTTTTTCTTTCGAGTCGTAAGCGATGGCAATGTAATCGGGACGCGTGTCTTCAATAATTTTGAACAGTTGGGCAAGAAAGCCGTAAACCGCCGAAGTCGGCTCTCCTTTTGAGTTCTGCAGCGGTCGGCTGATGAACGCAAAATAAGCTTTATAAGCGATTGCAAGCGCGTCGATAATTACAAATTTTTTTCCTTCTTCCAATTTTTACCTTTAAATTTTTATTGCATTTAAAACAAAATAGTTATTTTGGAATATAGTTAATTGAGAGGTCTCTGAAAAGGGGGAGCGGCTGATTCTTGAATTTGCGCGGATTGGTTTCAAGATGCAAGTTTCAAGATGCAAGATGCAGGATGCAGGATTTATGCGGAAAAATTATTGAAGGAGAAGGAATGAAAATTTTAACAAGCGTTTTTTTACTGATTTTGATTTTGAACTCGTTTTTATCGGCGCAGCAAAAATATTATTTCTACGCGGCTAATTGGAATTTGGAAAATTTGTTCGACACGGTTGACGATCCGAAAACGCGCGACGAAGAATTTACTCCCGAAGGCAAAAAGGATTGGACCCAAGCGCGGCTGAATAAAAAACTCTACAATCTTTCAAGAGTAATCAGATATATGAACGACGTGCGCGGACCGGATTTATTGGGCGTTGAAGAAGTGGAACACGCCGCGCTGCTGAAGGAATTGATCTACACATATTTCTGCGATAAAAATTACGGCTTGGTTTATTTCGAATCTCCCGATTTCAGGGGAATAGACGTTGGATTAATTTATAACAAAGATAAGTTCACGGTTATCGAATCGAAATCGCACAAGGTGAATATTGGCGAAAACAGAACCACCCGTTTAATATTGGAAGCTAAACTTCGCCATTATAAAAGCGGCGAGGAATTTTACGTGTTTGTAAACCATTGGCCCTCGCGAAGAGGCGGCGAAAAAAAATCCGAATCGAAGCGGATGGCGGCTGCGCAAGTACTGAAAGACAGATTAACCGAAATAAATAAAACCGAGCCGGGCGCAAACGTAATAATTATAGGCGACTTCAACGACGTTCCGAAAAACGCTTCGGTGAAGAAAATCTTGAACGCGCAAAAATTTACATGCGGCGATTCCCTAACGGCTCCCGCGGGGGAAATGTTCAATTTGACTTACAAAATATTTGACGAAGGTAAAGGAACTTATCTTTACAAACAAAACTGGAATATGCTGGATCAGATGATTATATCGCAGACGCTAGCCGACGGAAAAGGAATTGATTACATCTGTAATACGATTGAGATAGTTAAACCGGAATTTATTCAAACAAAAAGGGGAAAATACAAAGGCGCAATTTTTCCCACATACGGCGGTTGGAAGTACTTGGGCGGATTCAGCGACCACTACCCGATTGGCGCAAAGTTCATTATTCAGAGTGAAAACGAACTAAAAAATGAAAAGTCCGGGAAGAATTGATTTTAAAATATTTATTGACTTTCATTTTTGAAATCGTTAATCTTCTCAAACGTATTTTCTTTGGTTTGAAAAAAATTACCTTAATTATAAAAATAATAACATTGGAGGAATACTTTTATGGTAACTGAAATTCTTGGATTTGTTTCCGGCGTTATTGCGCAAGCGCAAGACGGCAGCGTGCTTAATTATCTGCAAGAAAAATTCGTAGCCGGCGGCGGCTTTATGTGGCCGATCCTTATCAGTTTGGTTTTAGGGCTCGCGTTTAGTATTGAAAGATTCTGGTCGCTTTCACGCTCTTCTATGAACACAAAAAAATTCATCGTTCAAGTTAAAGACGCTTTGAAAAAAGGCGGAGTTCCGGAAGCGATTAAATTGTGCGAAAACACGCGCGGAGCCATCGCGTCAGTATTTCACGCGGGTCTTCTTCGCGCCGACGAAGGTTTGGACGCGGCTGAAAAAGCTATCATGGCTTACGGCGCAATTGAAATGGGGTTCTTGGAAAGAGGATTGATTTGGATTTCAACCTTTATCACAATTGCTCCTATGCTTGGGTTTACCGGTACGGTTCAAGGTATGATCGAAGCGTTCGACGCTATCGCAGAAGCGGCTCAAATTTCTCCCGGAGTTGTTGCAACCGGTATTTCCGTAGCTTTGCTGACCACGCTGTTTGGTCTTGTTACGGCTATGATTCTTCAAGTTTTTTATAACGTTTTCGTCGCGAAAATTGATAAAATTGTCGGCGATATGGAAGAAAGCTCAATCGAATTAATCGATACATTATACGAAATGAAGAAAAATAACTGAGAGATTATAAATGGTTACTCTACGAAAGAAAAAAGTTAAAGGCGCCGAAATACCAACCGGATCTATGGCGGATATTGCTTTTCTTCTTCTTTTATTTTTTCTTGTTGCAACGACGATTGACGTTGACACCGGTATCGGATTAACTCTTCCCGAATATCAAGAACAGCAGGACCTTGTTCCTCTTTCAAAAGACAGAATGGCGGCGTTGCTCATTAATGAAAACGGCGACGTTCTTCTCAACGGAGAAGTGATCGCGATCCCGCAGATCAAGGATAATTTGAAAGAAAGAATTACAAGCAAAATCGATTTACCTAAGAAAAAGAAATTGGTCGTTTCGGTTAAAACTGATAGGAGAACTAATTACAATCTTTACATCATGGCTTTAGACCAGGTAAAAGGCGCGTTTTACGAAGTACGCGACGAATATGCTCTTTCGAAATACGGAAAGAAATTTAAAGACTTAACCGTTGACCAAGCCAAAGATGTGAAAGAAAAAATTCCTATTATTATTTCAATTGCCGAACCTGAAAAGATAAAATAGTAAGAAATATTTGAGGATAACTAATGAAGTTCGAAAAAAAGAGAGCGTCTGTTAAGCAGGAAATTCCAACTGCATCTATGCCCGATATTGTTTTTATGCTCCTTCTCTTTTTTATGGTTACAACCACTTTAAGAGAAGTCGATATTATGGTGCAATTTCAGCTCCCCGAGGCTAAAGCGATAGAGAAGATAGAAAATAAGCGTCTTATTTCTTACATCTGGGTTGGCAACGACGGAAGAATACAATTAAACGACAACTTGGTTAAGATAAAAGATATACAGAAGCTTATGTACGCAAAACGCGTCGCTCTGCCAAACGTCATCGTTTCTCTCCGTATTGATAAAAATTCGGAAATGGGAGTCGTTACGGATATCCAGCAGGCGTTAAGAAAAGCCGACGCCCGTAGAATTAACTATTCTACAATGCTTAAAGAATAAAATGATTTTTTAACAACTATTTTGGGCAAGTCGTTTTTTTGGCTTGCCTTTTTTATTGATATGAACTTAAAAGAAAAAATAAACAACGATTTAAAAGACGCCATGCGCGCTAAAGACAAAGTGCGGCTTGAAACTGTCCGCTCGATAAGAGCGCTGATTCTCGAATTTGAAAAATCGGGGAAAGACGAAGAGATGACTTCCGAAAAAGAGATCGCTCTTTTAACTTCCGCCGCAAAGAAAAGGAAAGAATCAATCGAACAGTTTGAAAAAGCCGGAAGGACGGAATTAGCCGAAAAGGAAAAAACCGAACTGAAAATAATCCAATCATATTTACCTAAGCAGCTGAGCCGCGAGGAGATTGAAACAGAGGTAGGCAAACTTGCGGCTGAAATAGGCGCGACCGGTAAAAAGGATTTTCCTAAACTTATGCCTTTGGCGGTAAAAACTTTGAAAGGACAAGCGGGCGGCAAAGAAATTAAAGAAATTGTCGAACACATTTTGAGCGGTAATTGAACTACGTTGATTTTATTATTCTCGCGATAGTTTTTGTCGGTTTTGTGCTCGGTTATAAAGACGGTCTTGTTAGAAAAATTATCGGGCTAATCGGCTTTATTTTGGCGGTAGGATTCGCCTTCGAATTCTCCGACAAATTCGGATTCATATTGGCTCCGGTTTTTAACGACGACAATTATCTTTCCAATTTGGTTGCGGGAATAATTATTTTTTTCATTACGGTTCTCGTTTTTTCAATTCTTAAGCGAGTGATTCATCCGGTGGATAAAGTGAACCGTTTCACTAATAAATTTCTCGGCGGGATTTCCGGCGCTTTTCAAATTCTTTTTTTTATAAGCGGTTTTCTGCTCTTTCTGAATATTTTCGGGATCCCTTCGGAAAAGACCAAGCGGGAAAGTCTTTTTTACGAGAAGACTTTCGATATTATTCCGTGGAGCATCGACTTTGTGATGGGCGCAAACTCGAAAGTCCATAATTTTATTGAAGATTACATCAACAATCCCGGCGAACTTCCGCTCCCCGATTTACCCGATTCAACATTCACAGACACTTTGAACACGGAAATATGATTGGCGAAAAAGTATTGGAACAACTCGAATTCCGCAAAGCGCTTAATTACGCGGCGAAATACGCGGTAACGGAAAACGGCAGAAAGATTGTTGAAAATCTTTTGCCGCAGTACGAAAAAGAAACCGTAGCGCTGAACGGCTCTTTCGTTAGCGAAGCAAAGGCGATTCTTATTGATTGCGGTTTCCCGCCTATTGAGTATATTTTCGATTTGAATGAAACTCTTGCGCAGAGTAAAATTGACGGCGCCGTTTTGAATCAAAAGCAGATACTCGGCGTGAAACGGCTTGCCGAAATATCGAGACGAATCCACCAATTTTTGAAAAACGTCGAAGGCGAATACAAACTTGTGAAGGAGTTTGCCGGAGAGTTTTTCGTCAATAAAAATTTTGAAGATCAGATAGAAAAAATTTTTACGGAATCCGGCGAGATAAACGATCGCGCAAGCAAAACGCTTGCGGAAACAAGAAGAAAAATAATTGAAAAAAGCGATCAACTCAGAAAAACAATAAGAAGAAAATTGAAAGAATTGAGCGATTCGTATCTTGTGCAGGAAGAATACGTTACTCAGCGCGACGGACGAATTGTACTGCCGATAAAAGCCGAACACAAGCGGCGGATAAAAGGCTTCATCCATTCGGAATCCGCCACCGGACAAACGGTTTACATAGAGCCGGAAGAAACGCTTGAATTGAACAACGAAATTCTCTCTTTGCGTTTTGAAGAAAAGCGGGAAATAGAAAGAATCCTTCGCGAAATCACAAAACGAATCGGAGCTTTAAGCGGCGAGCTTAGAAGGGCGTTCCGAGCCGTTTCGGAAGTTGATTCGATTTTTGCGCGGGCTAATTATTCAATGGAAATTATCGGCGCATTTCCTTCGTTCGAGGAATCGGAGCCGCTGCAGCTCATTAAAGCTTATCATCCCGTGCTTTTGAAAAAGAACGGAAAAGAAAAAACCGTTCCGCTCGATTTGAAAATCGACAATGAAAAAGTGATCTTAATTACCGGTCCCAACGCCGGCGGAAAAACCGTGGTGTTAAAAACGCTCGGGCTTATTTCCCTTTTGGCGCAAGCGGGTATGCACGTTCCGCTCGATCCCGATTCCAATCTCCGATTGTTCGATTCCGTATTGATTGACATCGGCGACCGTCAATCTATTGAAGACGATTTGAGCACGTTTACGTCGCATCTCTCAAATTTAAAAGAAATAATCAAACGGGCGAACGATAAGTCGTTGGTTCTGTTGGACGAAATCGGGACGGGCACCGACCCGTCGGAAGGTTCCGCCCTTGCGGCGGCGACTCTTATCGCGCTTAAAGAAAAAAACGCCACGGTTTTGGCGACCACGCATCACGGAAATTTGAAAATAATCGCGAACGAAACCGAAGGATTTCAAAACGCTTCGATGGAATTCGATTTGGAGAATCTGAGTCCGACGTTCAGACTTCATCAAGGAATGCCCGGCGCAAGCTACGCGTTGGAAGTGGCTGAAAGAATCGGTTTTGAAGAAGAGTTTATCGAATCGGCAAAAAAATATTTGGACGGAAAAAAATCGAAGATAGAAGAACTGCTAATCGATCTGGAAAACAAATCGCAAGAGATTCGTAAAAAATTAAATCAAGCGGAAATTGAAAACGTTCGTTTGAAAGGACTGACAAATCTTTACGAAAATAAAATCGCAAAGCTGGAAAAACAGAAAAAAGAAATTCTGAAAAAGACCGCCGAACAAGCGGAAGATTATTTGTCGGATGTAAATAAAAAAATTGAAAAAGCGATAAAAAATATAAAGGAATCGAAAGCCGAACGGAAAGTGATAAAAGAAGAAAAGAAAGAGATTGACAATCTTAAAAAAGATTTGAAGAAAATTGCCGCCGCTTCGGAAGAAAAAATCCCTTCCGAAAAATACAAACCGAAAACGGGCGACTACGTTCAAGTTGCCGGCACAAATACAATCGGCGAAATATTACAGCTCGATTATCAGAAAAACAAAGCGATAATAGCTTCCGGCAGCTTAAAAATTCAAGTTAAAATAGATAAACTATTTCCCTCAAAGAAACCGAAAAGCGTTTCATCGCCAAGCTACGCAAGAATTGCCGGCGCTCTGCCCAATTACCAACTCGATATCAGAGGAATGAGAGCCGAAGAAGCCGAGTTTGAAGTTATTAAATTTCTGGACGAGGCATACGCTTCCGGCGCCGACCGCGTGGAAATACTGCACGGCAAAGGAACCGGCGCGCTGAAACAGACGGTTCATCAAATCTTAAAATCTCACGCTCAGGTAAAGAAATTCTATTTTGCCAAAATCGAATACGGCGGCGACGGAATTACAATCGTAGAAATGAAATAAAGCAATTAAAGATTGTGTTGGGTGAATGCGGGGTTTTTCGTTGCGCTTTGCAGTGACGGGTGACGAGTAACGCGTGACAAGTGACGGGTGACGCGTGACGGGTGATTGCTCGCTGCGATAGATTCCTTCGCTCCGCTCGGAATGACGATTATTTTGTAGCGCAAAACTCGCGTTTAGCGAAAACAAGAAATAAAATCCTAAATCAAAAATCGTTAATCGATATTCTTAAATCAAACCGCAAAAGCAATCTGCAGATTGTAACACAGATTGCTTAACGCAGTGGGCAATCTGTGAGCCCCAAAACCGTGAATGAAATTAGCATAACAGAAAAAAATAAAAGAAATAAC
>JAADIR010000238.1:784-31509 GCA_013151245.1 Chlorobiota bacterium | reverse complement strand
CTTGCGTATATTCCCCAGTTCACGTCTTTCCGCCACCAGGTCATCGCCTCCACTCTGAAACCGCCGGAAATCACCGAGATATCAATGCTTTCTTCAAATCCGAAGTCAAACAGAAATCCTTGATTACCCACATAAACATTTGCCGTAACTTTTATATAAAAACATTTCACGTCAAGTTTTCCGGTTACGCCCCAAATGCTTTTGCTGTAAGCGTAGAATTGGAAATAGTTATCCTTTTCTTTCGCCGTGATAACGACAAAATCAACCCCGAATTGTAACTTCCCTTCGACGTATTCGTCCGACCAGTTAATATTCAGATATGCTTTACCGTGCACTTGTTCTTTAACCGCTTTTATTTCCGCGTCCAATTTGAAATAGCTGTCGGTTATTGTTACGAGAGCTTTACCGTAAATAAATTCTTTTCCTCCGATGTAAATTCCCGCTTTAAGAAATATTGCCCAAGCTTGCGAACCTTTCGCGTTCGGTTTTGCTTTCGTTTCGTAACCGGAAAGTTTTATCTGCGTAAAGCCCGCTAACATTGTAACCTTTTGAATATCCGCCTTCGTCGGTCGATAGAAAAAACCCCCGCCCACTTCGTCGAGGGTTACGGGACCGATTGGGATATCAAGCCCGCCGAGCGAAACGAAAAATCCCCACGTGGCGTCGCCGTCGCGCTCGCCAATTTTTCCGTAAACGGTCGCTTTATATTTATTGATTACGACCGCATTTCCGCCTACGCTAAGATATTTTTCTTGCGGACTGTCGATGTACTCAACGTCTATCGTCAGATCAATAGCGTCCGGCACAGAAATATTCCCTCCGTTCAAAATGAAATTCGTGGCGCCGTTCTTTTGATAAATCAGAAGTCTTTTCAAACTTCCTCCCGCCGCGTCGCTGCTTCCCACTTTAAGACTTCCGCCTTCGAGAAGGAAATAATTATCGACTTGCAAAGCGCTGCTATCCGATTTGCTTCCCGTGTTTTTCGAATATGCGATTGTGGACGAAGTTTTGGAAAACGCAATTTTATCCACGCTTAGTTCAAGCACTTTCATTATCTTAAGATTTCCGCTTTTTACCGCGTCGCCGAAATTTGTGAAATTTCCGTCGCCGTCAATCGATAATTCTTCTATAGCTATGCCGCCGGAAAAAACTCCTTTCATCGCTACGCCGAGCGCGCCGGAAAAAGACAGCTTAAACGGATAAGGCTTAAGCCCCAACTTTGTAAGCTCAAGATAAACGGGACCCAAACTGACTTTCCGGTTTTGAACGATAGAGATTGGTTGCGTTTCTATATTTCCGTTGAAATCAATAGTAAATCCCGGCTTGAAATCAGACATAGTGGATCCCGGCTGTTTTGTTTCGCCGATGTAAATTGCGTTTTTAACGTCGTTAAGATTTTTCCCTTCCGTAGAAAGATAGAGATCGGCTGAAATTCCGATTTTACAATTCGAAAGATCAAACACCCAGGAAGTGTCCGGCTTCGAATCAACCGGCGTAATTTTTCGAACTTGCTTAATATCGAATCCGAGATAAGTCACATCAATCGCCGCAAACGAGCCGATTTTCAGAACCGATTTATCGCTGCTGTCATAACCGTGCTGTAGTTCGTTGATAACGGTAATTCCTCCGGACATTTTACCCGATTTAGTAAACTCGAAAGTCGTCTGCACGGGACCGAGTCCCAACTTTTCGTACAAAGGAAGATGATCGGATTCTATGCCTACTTGTAGCGCCCAATCTCCTTTGGATTTCTTTTTGAATTTGAGAGAAGTTAAATTCAGATAGTCTTTTGTCGGAATTAAATGAACCAACGCTTGTCCGTTTCCCTCGCCGCCTTTCAATTCAACGGTAGTTTCGCTCCCGCTTGCTTTGGTTATAATTAGTTCCGACGAGAAAAATTCATTTGCACCCGGTTTATCCAATTTCAACCCTATTCCCAACGATATTTTACTTACGGTTGAGTTGGAAACTTGTTTGATATTCTTTACGATAAAAACCAGCCAAAACGCTGAAAATTCCTGGTGGGAAATTTTGAAATCCAGACCGTTTTTATTGATTACCAAATCTTTAAAAAACAATTTTCTTCCGATAACCGGAATCTTTGCGAAAGCGTCTTTAATCAAAAGTTTATTTGTTCTCTTAAAATCAAACGAAATTTTCTGCGCTTGAACTTTTAGAACGCCGCCGAATTCAAAATTAAAAATATCGTCTTCAACATTCGGCGTCGCTTCGCCGAAAAACGTTCCGCCCGTTACTTCATAACCGTTTTTTCCTTTTTGAAAAGTTAAATTCACCGCGTCAACGTAAGCGCTGTCCTTTTTAAGCGGATCGACGCCGAACAGAAGTTTAACCGTTCCGTTAAAAGTAACTTTTGAACCGGAAGCGTTAATCGTAGTCTGCCCTTGAACCGGTTTAACGTAAGCGACTTTGGGAATTAATGTATAGCCGGTAGTATCCGAAGCGTCGGAAGCGAGACAGACTACCGTAAGCGGCGTTTTTGTTTTTCCGCTTACCCGTTTCCCGCTTGTCTCTTTCCCGAAATATTCCAAGTAAACTAAATATTCGGCTTTATTTTTTCCGCCGAGCGCCGCATTTAAACTCGCCGCGTCCAAATTAAGCGCGGCGGTTCTTGTGTAAGTATTGCCGCCCGTAATTTCAAAAGCCGGGGCAATAGGGTCGGGAAGAGTTTTATAAAGCGAATTGTCCTTCTTTTTATACCAACTTGCGGTAAGACTGTCGATTGTAATTTTTTCGCCGCTTCCCGCTTGATAAAACAGATACAAATTCTCGTCGTTTTTAAGACGCCCCGGCGAAAAAGCGATTGACGAATCGGAAAATTCAACGTTCAGTCCGGGATCGGTTGAATCGCGGAAAACAATATTCAACGCGTCTTTCGATTCAAACTCAATTCTGTTTCCGTTGTCGTCTCTAACAATATATTTTAACTTCACGTAATATTCAACGCGGTCTTTTCCGCCTAACGCAGTCGTTATCGAACCTGCCGGCAGAGTAAAAGTTGAGTTATGAGCAAACGTCTTTCCGCCCGTTACGAAAGGATGATTCGACATCTCTTCCGTAATTGTTTTGTATAATGAGTTATCCTCTTTTTTATACCAATAATTAATGAGAGTATCGAAAGTTACTTTTTCATTCGCGCCGCCGATGTAGTAAACCTCGTCCCTTACTATATTGCTCAAATGCGTTGGAGAATAAGTCAGCGTGGAATCGAGAAATTTGACGCTTAACAACGGTTTGTTTCCGGCAAGGATAACCGCTTTCAGCATATCTTTTGTTTCTCCGATTATTCTGTTGCCGAAACCGTCTTTTCCAATAAATTTAAATTTCACGAGATATTCGGCTTTCTTTTTCCCTTCCAACGCCGTCGTTATTGAAGAAACCGGCAGCGTCAAATTCATTTCGTGAATTTTCTTTACGCCTCCCGATAGATAAGTTTTCGGCGTAAGGAACTGTTCGGTCTTTTTAAATAACGAGTTGTCTTCCTTTCTATACCAAAAACCATACATACTATCCACCGTCAAATTCTCGCCGGCGGACGCTTGGTATAGCATTTCCGTTTTAATTACGTTTTGAAGATTATCGGGCGAATAAGTTAAAGCGGAATCGACAAATGCCGCGTTAAACAAATCGGTTGCAAGAAATACAACGTCCAGGGACGTTTTTGTTTTCCCCGTAACGCGCCGTCCTTTTTTATCCTTTCCGGAATACTCCACGAAAACATAATATTCCGCTTTCTTTTTCCCGTTCAAAGCGTCGGCTAACGAAGCCGGCGGAAACGAAAGCTCGCTTTTTCTTTCGAAAGTTCCCGCCGGAATTTCAACTAAAGGATCGATTCGCGTCGTAAATTTTTTAAATAGCGAATTGTCGCTTTTCTTATACCAATAATTAAGTTTTGTGTCAATGGAAACGCTTGACATACCTTTAACCGAAACTTGAATTGAAACCGAATCGCTCAACTTACCCGGCGTGTAGGTAACTGTCTTCGTTAGAAAATCAAGCGTTATTTCCGGCGTTGCTTTTTTAATAATTACTTTCAACGGCGTTTTTGATTCGCCGACGATTCGCTTGCCGTATTCCGCTTTCCCGATATATTCCCTTCGCACGTAATATTCCGCTCTATCTTTTCCGTTCAACATACCGGATAAAGTCCAGAGCGGGACGTTAAAGTTTTGCGTTCTCGTTATTGTTTCCCCGCCCAAAAGCGAAAAGGGATTTTGAACTATCAACCTATCGGTTCTGATTAATTTATCGTCTTCTTTTCTGTGCCAATAATCAATTAAACTATCGACGGCAATTACTTTATCCGAAGGAGCCTGAAATGAAACTTCGATATTAAGAGTTTCGCTCGGTTCATCTTCGGTTAACGTTACGCTGTCTTTGAGAAACTTTACGTTCATCGTCATTGGCAGAGAAACCGTTTGTTCGCCGTAAGTAAAAGCCCAAACCGGACTGTTGCCGTTGTTGGAGGCAATCGGGTAATCGTTTTCGTCGAGCGCTTTAATTTGCCAAACGTAAGTTTTATTTTTTTCAAGCTCCTGCGCCGTCGGCGGATATGATAACGTAGTCAGTTCGGTCTTCCCTTGGAAGTAAGGAATGTTGTCCGCAATTGCCCGCTCGTTGGTTTGATTTTTTTTCTTTTCGGAAATTCTGATTGCGTAAAAAATTCTTTGATTTGAATAAATATCAACTATCGGCGACCAGATAAAATTGGGATATTGAGTAAACGTCGTATCGCCGTCGAGCGGACTGATTAAATAAGGCGGATCAATATACGCTATCTTAAACTCGGCGCAGCTTTTGGTAAGCAAATTGTCTTCCGAATCATAAGCGCCGATGCAAATTGTGTAACGCCCTTCGGGAAATCTGCCGGTTCGAATTATAATCGATTCGATTGATTGATCCCACGTCGTCCCGTTCCAATCAATAAGCGACGAGCCGTAAAGATTTTTTTGTTCCGGCGTTCCGTCAAATACAATCTTTTCGCTATTTCCCGACGCTATTTCCTGTCCGAGTTTTTCCGATTCAATGCTGAACTTGAGAATAACGTCCGTCTCTCCGCCGCCGAGATATTGCAGCAGGAAAGTGAGATTGCTCGGATTAGTTTCCCAATCGCTGTAATAGGGAGAAGGATTGGGAGGAATAATAATCGCGCTGTTCCAATCCGGATTTTGAGCGATACTTTTTATACTAAAAACTAATAGAATCAAAAAAACAAAATATTTTATGCGCGACATTTTATCATCCTCTAAATTTATTTAATACAATTTTGCGTCAAAAAAACTTATTTCTCATGACCGTTATCTTTTTTTGAGTCATTTACGGATTTTTTAATCCCAACATGATCGCCAAGCAAAAACCATTTTCCCTTCTGTTTTATCAGAACGTCGGTTAGTTTAACTTCCCTTTCAATTTCCTTCTCGTCTTCACCAATTGTCTTTACCGAATAGACGTAATGAACAACCGCGGTATTTTCTTCGACCAAAATCGAAAACGGCAAAAGCCGAAACGAAATTTTCCTTTGTTCTTTTTTTAGCGCTTTAATCTCGGAAAGTATGGACGACTTTTGAACCGGAAGAATTTCATCGCAGCTCCAGCCGGAAAAATTTTCGTGAAGATAAGCCATATAAGCGTCGGCGTTGCCGGACAAGATATTTATTAAGTTCGCCTTAATAACTTTCCAAACCTCAAGTTCTTTTTCGCTGAAATTGATTTCCGGTTTTGTGTTATCGGCTATTTTCAAAGGCATCTTTTCCGTCCCAATTGTTTGTCCCGATAATTTATACGATTAAAGAGAGTAACCCATGCAATCAAAAATATGGTTTATCCTTTCCGAAACATTGTAAAAAGCGGACTTAATCTTGTATGAATCGGACTTATCCTTGTAAAAATCGGACAAGCGGAAATGTTTTAGGATAGTAAAAGGTTTTATTTGTCGAAAATGTCGGTAAAGTATTTAAGCGCAATATGCTTGTCGCTGTTGATAAATTCCGTGGGAGTGAACCCGGTAAGTTCTTTGAAACTATGATTGAGATGAGCGTGATCGTAAAACTTTGCGTCGTAAGCAATATCTTGAAACGAGCCGTAATTTTTCCCTTTCATGAGTTTAATTATATAATGAAGTTGAAGAAGTTTTGAATATTGCTTCGGCGAAATCCCGACAATCCTTTTGAACGTTCTATTAAAATGTCTGTCGCTCAGATGAATTTTTCCGCATACTTCTGAGATTGAAATGTTGCCGGAATGTTCTTCAAATAATTGAATCGCTTTCTCAACCGCTTCGTTAAAAGGAATAGCGCGATATGATTTATCAATTAAAAACTTTTCTACAATACGCACTTGCTCTTCGGAATTCTTGAGCGAAGCAATATTTGAATTAATGAATTCTTCTGAAATTTCGCTGAGATTTAACAGTTTATTAATAAGTTTTGACGGGGGATAATGGAAAAGATAATAAAACCCCGAAGCTCTGAATTCGACCAGTATCCGGCTCAAAACGCCGTTATAATTGATAAAGATATTTTCCGATATCTTTGGACCGTCGAAATGAAATTTTTCAATCGATCCGAAAACCTCATCGTCAATAGTTGTAACGCCGACGTCGGCAAGATTAAAAGCAAGATAGGAATAAGGGGTGGGAGTGATTTTTTGACGATAGCTAATTTTTCCAAGGCTGTGGAAAATTGATATTTTCTTGATATACTTGACCAGCATACGATCGGGTCTCAGATGCTCAACATTTATTCTGCTATTCAACTTAACCGCCCTCGGAGTGATAACAAACATTTAATGAATAAAATAATATAGCATAATTTAGCTATAATAAGCAACTTCCGCGTTTGATTTATATCACAACTTCAATCAATTGCAGCGGAATAGAATATTGCGCGGCCTATTCCGGATTTTCAGATTGCGAAGAAAATTTCTACGCTTAGGAAACGCTTAAAAACTAACTTCATTCTTTTCATTTGTAGTCTCGAAACTAAATTATATATTTCATAAATAAAAAGAATTTAATTCAATTATTTGAGGAAAATCATGGCGATTATAAGACCTTTCAAAGCGGTAAGACCCGCGGCGGACGTTGCCGGCAAAGTGGCTAGCGTTCCTTACGACGTTGTGGACAGATACGAAGCGGCAGAACTTGCGAAAGACAATCCGTTGAGCTTTCTGCGCGTAACCCGTTCGGAGCTTGAACTTCCGGACAGCGTCGATCCTTATTCCACCGAAGTTTACGAAAGAGCGAAAGTGAATTTTCAAAAATTAATTAAAGCCGCTCCGATGATTACCGAAGCGACGCCGAGTTTTTATCTATATAAATTGAAAATGGGAAGTCATACGCAGGTTGGAATTGCGGCTACTTTTTCCGCCGACGATTACAACAACAACGTAATTTTGAAGCACGAAAAAACGCGTAAGGTAAAAGAAGACGACAGAACAAATCACATCGTAACAACCGGAGCGCAGACGGGCGCGGTTTTCCTTACGTACAAAGGCGTTGAGGAAATCGACAGCGTTGTGGAACAAACAATGGAAAAAAGCGAACCGCTTTATGAATTTACTACCGAAGACGGAATCGTTCATTCGATTTGGCAAATACCCGAAGACTACAACGACATAATTATTTTCGAAATAGACAAAGTAAAAAATCTTTATATAGCCGACGGGCATCATCGCGCGGCTAGCGCGGCGCGCGCTCAGAAGGTAATGAAAGAAAACAATCCGCAGCACGACGGAACGGAAGAATATAATTTTTTTATGGCGGTTCTTTTTCCCGCCGAACAATTGAAAATCCTTCCTTATAATCGGGTTGTGAAAAATTTAAACGGAAACAGTATTGAAGAATTTATTGAAAAAGTGAAAACTAATTTCATAGTAGAAGATACCGAAACTCCGACGCCGGAAGACAGGAGAATAATAAAAATGTACGTCGGCGGAAAGTGGTATAGAATCAAGCCGAACGAGAACGTGAAATATTCCGAAGATAGCATAGGCGAAAATTTGGACGTTTCGATTTTGCAAAATTATCTACTCACGCCCGTACTCGGAATTAAAGACCCGCGAACCGATTTAAACATCGACTTTATCGGCGGGATACGCGGAACCGAAGAACTGGAACGGCTTGTAAACGGCGGCAAAGCGGAAGCCGCATTTTCAATGTTTCCGGTTTCCGTTCAGGATTTGATGAACATCTCCGACGCGGGCGAAGTAATGCCGCCGAAATCGACTTGGTTCGAACCGAAACTTCGCGACGGACTTTTAACGCATACAATTTGATATTTTACGAATTAAAATAAAGAGAGGCAAAAATGAGCGACAGAATTTATAATTTCAGCGCCGGTCCGGCGGTTTTACCGGAAGAAGTTCTTAAGGAAGCGCAGGAAGATATGCTTTCTTACAAAGGAGCGGGAATGTCCGTAATGGAAATGAGCCACCGTTCAAAAACTTTCGACGACATAATTAAAGGCGCCGAAAGAGATTTGCGCGAACTGCTTGATATTCCGAACAACTACAAAGTTCTCTTTCTGCAAGGCGGAGCGACGCTTCAATTCTCGATGATTCCGCTGAATTTTATGCAGGGAAAAGCCGATTACGTCAACACCGGCGCGTGGTCTAAAAAAGCAATCAAAGAAGCAAAGCGCGTTGGAACGGTAAACATAGCCGGTTCGACCGAAGAAGAAGGTTTCAACCGCCTTCCGAAACAGAGCGAACTGAATCTCGATCCGGAAGCGTCTTACGTTCACTTTACTTCGAACAACACAATATTCGGAACTCAATATAAAACGGAACCGGAAGTAGGCGACGTTCCTCTTATCTGCGATACTTCTTCGGATATGCTGCACAAAAAAATAGACGTTTCAAAATACGCCGTTATTTACGCCGGCGCGCAGAAGAACATGGGACCTGCCGGCGCGACTCTCGTAATAATACGCGAAGATATGCTCGAAAGATGTTCCGACGATTTACATACTTATTTGAACTACAAAATCCACGCGGATAAAGATTCGCTTTACAACACGCCGCCGTCGTATTCAATTTACATAATGGGTCTTGTTTATAAATGGCTTTTGAAAAACGGCGGACTCGACGCAATGTATAAACGCAACGTTGAAAAAGCCGGCTGGCTTTACGACTATATTGACAACAGCGACGGCTTCTATAGAGGCGCGGCGGCAAAAGAAGACCGTTCTTTGATGAACGTAACGTTCAGACTTCCGAACGAAGAGCTCGAAAAGAAACTTATCGCCGAAGCCTTGGAAAACGGTTTTTCCGGTTTGAAAGGTCACCGTTCAGTCGGCGGTTTACGCGCTTCAATTTACAATGCCTTCCCTTCGCAAGGCGTAGCGGATTTAGTTCAATTTATGAAAGACTTCAAAGCAAGAAACTAAACTTTTTATTTCTTGAATTTTTCAGCCTTCGCGGATTTGCAAGTAATCGCTTGCGAATAAGCGAAGGCTTTTTTTTATTAACTCACGTTACGCGAATTGTAATCAACCGTCAATGCGAGGAGGAGTCCGGCTGCCGCCGGACAACGATGAATCGGGACTAACCAATCTGCATTCCAAGTCTCACATTTCTCGTTTTTCGTTTCGCGTCTTACGTTTCGCTTCACCCCTCTTGCCCCGCCGCTTGCGCCAAATATTTTTGTGGCGGCGGTTAAATTAATTTATTACTTTATTATGAAAACTTATTATTATCTACGGACTAAAAAATTATGACGCGCGTAAATATCTTTTCATTACAAAAACATTTTAGTTTGCTTTTCTTTTTTCTAATTCTGCTTGCCGGATGCGGAAAGGAAGAAACGAAACTTGAAATTTTCAGCCCCGACGCTTACGCTTATCCGATGGAACATGCGTGGGAACTCAACGGCTCGTTTAGAGTAAAAGGATTAGAAGCGGAGGAAATGGGGAATGGATATCAATATGACGTCAGTTATTCGATGACTTTAACCGACGGCGGAAATCATAAACGAATATTGTTCAAAGACGCTATTTATCAAGAGAGAGCGGATGAAGAGTTGCCGGATATAGGGATTGATTTTCAGACGGAATTGGATTCTACGTTTGCCGAAGGGAAATACAAAGCGCTCATAAACATTCGAGATAATTTCTCCCGTAAAACCGCGCAGCTGAAATTTGATATTGAGTTGAGCGCTAACTAAAAATAAAAAGGGAGGTCGTTATGCTTTATGAAAAGTTCACGCGACTTATCGAAGAACACGCCGAATATTTAACCAGGCGTTGGCTTGACGAAGTAAAAATGAATTCGGCGACAAAAAGCTATCAGAAACTGCCGGAAAATGTTTTAAGGGAACGCGTGTTTACAGTCTATAAAAATCTCGGAGAATATATGCTGTCGGATGATTCGAATTACGAAAAATGCGCCCGGCATTATTTTAATCTCGGACAAGAACGCGCCAAGGAAGAGATTCCATTGAATGAAGTAATTTATGCGTTAATCCTTTCGCGCGTTTTGCTGTGGAACTATATCAGCGAGAACGGTTTTATCGACGGCGCTCTCGAGCTGCATAATGCGTTGAATTTTTATCAAAAGATAAACGCATTTTTTGATAAAGCTCTTTATTTTTCATCGCTCGGTTATGAATCAATTTCGTCGAACGACAGAAAAATCGACGAATCCGAATTCATCGGAAAAACGGCAAAGGCGCTGAGTCATTGGATAATTAAAATACCTCAATAGGAGAAAAGTTTGAACATACAGATTCTCGGGACGAAAAAATGCAGCGACACAAGAAAAGCGGAAAGATTTTTTAAAGAGAGAAACGTGAAATTTCATTTCCGCGATCTTTCTGAAAAGGGCGTCAGTAAAGGAGAACTCGAAAATATAAAAAGAGTTTACGACGTTGAAGATTTAATAGACCGCGAAGGGAAACAATTCAAAAAAAGAAATTTATCATATATGGTTTTCGACGTTGAAAACGAACTTCTCGAAGACCCGCTTTTGTTCAAAACTCCAATTGTCCGCAACGGCGGAAAAGCAACCATAGGATACGAGCCCGACGTATGGAAAGAATGGATAAAAGCAATTGAGAATGGATAATGAATAATGGAGAATGAATTATTTATTGCTGCGAAGACTTCAAAAGATTCTTCGCAGCGAAACCGGACCTGTCACGGCGTAGCGTAGCGAAGCCGGACCTGTCTCGGCGTAGCGCAGCGAAGCCGGATGGTTTGAACAACGAATGATGAAACAATCCGTCATTGCGATTCCGATTATGTCGGAAGAAGCAATCTATCATATTACACACTTCAGCTAAAACGGCAGATTGCCCACGTGATTCCTTCGGAAATTAGTCATGTTTTATCGGGACGGTCAATCTGCAATTAAAAATTAAGCAATTTCGCAAACCCGTCGCATCAATGCGTCGATGAAAATTTGTTGGTTTTTCATTCGTATTGTTTCAACGCTTTCAATTCTTTTACCGCCGGTTCCACTTCTTCGGAAGTAACGTTTTTATTTCCGAACAAACGCGCGAGTTTTACTTTTGTCATGTTTGCCACAGAAAGCAAAGCCGGCAAAAGCGTAAGCGTAAGTCCTGTGCCGACTAACAAACCGTAGGCTATCGAAATTGCCATCGGCGAAAGGAACTGCGCCTGAACGCTTGGTTCAAAGATAAGCGGACCCAAACCGGCAACCGTTGTAAGAGTCGTTAAAATAACCGGACGAAATCTGTTTATTCCGGCGTTTGTAAGAGCCTCTTTAAATTTTTCGCCGCGCTGAAGATAACGATTGAACGCGCTTACGAAAACCAGCGAGTCATTAACAACAATGCCGATCAGCGCAATTGCGCCGAACGTGGAAAGAAGACTGAAAATATAACCTTGAACAAAATGTCCCCAAAGCACGCCGATAAAAGAAAAAGGTATGATAATATAAACGACCGCCGCCTGAAAAAACGAACGGAAAGTTAATACAACAATCATGAACATCAGCATCAAAATAGGCGGTCCGACATACGCGATTGAACTGACCGTCTTTTTGCTATCGCGGCTTTCCCCCTCGAACGTCCAAGTTACATCGGGATACTTTTCAATAAATTCCGGTTGAATGTTAGTCTTGATATTTGCAAGAATATTTGTAACCGAAACGTTATTATGCGCAATATCGGCTTCCACTTTAATAATCCTCTGACCGTCAATATGATTTATTGAAAGAATTCCTCTTTTGATTTTAAGATCGGCAATTTCGCTCAGCGGAAACTCTCTGCCGTTAGACAAACGGATTCTCATATTTTCAAGTTGACCGATAGAGCGTCTTTCGTCTTCCGAATATCTCACCCAAATACGCACTTCGTCAATTCCGCGAAGAATTCTCTGCGATTCTTGTCCGAAAAAACCGCTGCGGACTTGTCCCATTACTTGAGCCGTAGTAAGCCCAAGCGAATAAGCGTTTTCGTTAAGTTGAATTTGGATTTCCCTCAATCCCGGCGGGTCGTTATCAACCACGTCTTTTAAATCCGCAATCTTTCTAAATTCCGCCTTCAGTTCTTCTTTCGCGCTGCGCAGTTGGTTCAAATCGTTGCTTTTCAGCGCAATTGAAACGGGCATTCCCCAAAAGTTATTTCCGCCCACTTGCAGTTTGACGGCGTTCTTAACTTTCCCGATTTTTTTCCGCATAATAGTTTTGATTTTTGTGTTGTCGAAAAAACGCTCTTCGCTTCCGGCAAGAGAAATGCTGATTGAGCCTTGATGCGTCCCCGGACCGACGGAGCGAATTACGTTCCTTACAAGCGGTTTTGCTTCGGGATACTTTTTCTTATATTCGTCGTTCATTTCCCAAGCGCGTTTTTCGATGGAAACAAGGATGCTGTCGGTAATTCTATCGCTCGTTCCCGAAGGCATTTCCAAAGTTATTCCGACGCGGTTAAATTCCAATGTGGGGAAAAACGTCGTTTTAATTATTCCGCCTTTTACCGCGCCGATGGTAACGACAAACAATGCAATTGCAACGGCAATAATAACAAAGGGATGTTTAATGCTGAAGAGCAAAATCGGTTTGTAAATTTTATCTCTGAAAGTAAATATTAAATTTTCCGCTTTTTTCAGTATTCCTTCCTTCTCTCCGTTTTTCTGATGAAGCGCTTTTGAATGCGCGATGTGAGCCGGAAGAATCATCATTGTTTCCAAAAGAGAAATAACAAGAGTGGACGCAACCACAAACCCGATGTCTTTTGCTCTATCGCCCAGCATTCCGCCGATAAAGAAAAAGATCATAAATATGATCACCGTCGTTGCCACGCCCGAAAAAACCGAAGGCAAAACTTCCAGCGTTCCTTCAACCGCGGCTTTGATTGGCGTTGCGCCGCGCTCGTAATGCGTAAAAATATTTTCCGCAACTACAATTCCGTCGTCCACTAAAATACCCACAACCAAAATCATTGCGAGAAGAGACATTACGTTGATTGTAAGTCCGTACATTTGCCCCAGAAAAAACATTCCTAGGAAGGAAACGGGAATTGAAACCGCCACCCAAAAAGAAAGACGCGGATTAAGAGACAAACCCAGCAGAAGCAGGACAAGAAACATTCCTATCATTCCGTTTGTAGTAAGAATATCAATTCTGTCCTTAATAACTTTCGAGCCGTCGCGGATAACGTCGAGATGCACGTCCGCATATCGTTTATTAAATTCAACGATATATTTTTTTACGACGTCCGTTATTTGAAATAGATCTTCATGATTAGTTTTCGAAAATTCTATTGAAATTGACTGACGGCTGTTGAAGTAGTCTCTGTTCGGGTCTTCCGACCATTTTTCCTTTACGTCGGCAATATCTTTTAGGCGAAGAATCGTTCCGTCGGAAAAAGTTTTTATCGCTTGATTCTTCATATCGTCGGCGTAATACTTTTTATTGTCGGCTCTTATTAAAAACTCTTCGCGCAAGCCTTTAATTTTTCCGCCGGTTATTTTTATATTTTGCGCTTTTAACGCGGACGCTATTTCATCAAACGTCAAGTTATACGCGCGCAAATCGTTTTCCCTCAAACTCACTTGAATTTCCTCGGCGGGAAAGCCGGAAAGTTTTATTTTGGAAATTCCCTGTTTAGCCAGCAATTCCCTTTCAATTCTTCTGGCGTATTTTTTCAGTTCCCATAAATTCAAGTCGCCGTTTACCGCTAAGTTGATCACAAACTCGCGCGGTTCCTGTTTGTAAATATTTAGTTTGTCCATCCCCACCGGAAACGAACTGATGCTGTTTACCGCGCTCTGAACGTCCTGCAGAACAACGTTTGCATCGGCTCCTTCTTCAAGTTCAACTGAAATTGTCGAAAAATTTTCATTTGAAACTGAGGTAGTGCGCAGCACGCCTGTAATCCCTTTTATTGCGTCTTCAATTTTCAGCGTAATTCCTTCTTCAATTTCTTCGGGAGACGCGCCGGGGTACGAAGCCGTTATCGTTAAAAATCTGGAAGGCATATCGGGGAAAAATGTCTTCTTCGTATTCAACAAAGCGAAAACGCCGAAAACAATAATCAAAGCTAAAAGCGAATTGCCGAAAATGGGATATTTTATAAAATATTCTATAATTCTCTTCATCAAAAAAACTTTCTCTTAATGGTTAATACTAATCAACTTTATTACCGAGTATAACTTCGGCGCCGTCGTCCAAGCCTTTAACAAAAACATCCGTCAAAGTTCTATCCACAATGGTTGCATGAATTTTTTTAGTTCCGTTTTCGGTTTTTACGGAAACTGCGCCGTTTTCGTCCACCGCTGAAAAAGGAAGCTCGACCAATTTTTCCTCTGTTTTTGCTTTGATTGTAACGCTGAAAAACATTCCGTCAAGAATATCGCCGCTGCGCGATTGAATAATTATTTTGACCGATTGACTTTGCGGATCAATTCCCTTGTTTATTCTAACTACTTTTCCTTTGATAATTTTTCCATCGTCGGAGGTTAAACCAACCTCGCTTCCAATATGAATAAATTTCAGATCCGAGTACTTAACAGGAGCTTCCATTTCAAAAAGAGAGGGGCTGAGAAACTCGCCGAGTTTCTGTCCGCTTCTCACAAGCGTTCCCGGATTAATTGAAGACGATGTTACATAACCGTCAAACGGAGCTTTAATTGTATATTTCGAATATGTTTCTTCCATACTTTTAACGTCGTAATACGATTTTAAGATGTTGTGCGTTGCAAGATAAAAAAGTTCTTTTTGGCTCAAATTTTCAGGCAACGGTTTCAGCGGTTTCGCTAAATCGTAACTCCCGATATATTCTTTCCACATATCATACGATCCCGGAAAATCTATTTTAGCGTCGGCAAGCATTTTTGCAAAAAGATTCAACAGGTTTCCTTTTTGCGCTAGCAGGGAATTTTGATAAACGTCGGAGTTTATCTCTATCATCTTCTCCCCTTTTTTAAATCTGTTTCCGCTTTTAAAATCGATTGAATTTTCTTTTAATATACCGGTAACCTCGGCGTAAATTTCCACTTTATAAAAAGCGCGCATTCTTCCGCTGGTTAAAATTATTTTTACGTGGTTTTTATTTTTGACTGTAATGATTTTTTCACGAGGAGCGGATTTCTTTATCTCTTTTCTTAAATCGGCTTTATTTTGACTACTAAAAATCGAGCTTATTAAAAATGCGCCTCCGATTATTGCAATAATCAACAATAAATATTTAACGTTCTTCATTTAATTCCTTTTAAAATAAATAAGCGTAAAGTTACTAAAAATATTTTTTAACTGAAGAATATAGAAGTTAATAGAATCACTTCGTAAGTAAAACGACGTCAATATTCTTTTTTTATGGAATTTTATAAATAAATTTGTCTGTATCCGCTTTTCTTTAGTGTAAGCGGTAGAATTTTAAAAAATTGTTATTTGTTCATTTTTAATTGTTCATTGAATTTGCGCTGACACAATTTAAACTTAATTCTTTTTTTTGTTCAATTATCATTATTTTACAGCCTAAAATTTTTAGCAACAAAAACAAAAGGGAAAAAGATGTCCAGATTCATCCTCGCGATAATAGCCGTCGCGTTTGTATTTACAATGCCGGCAAAAACTAACGCTCAATTTTTTGAAAAATTAAAAAAGCACATTGAGAAAAAAGTAGAAAACGAAGCCGAAAACCGCACAAACAAAAAAGCCGACGAAGCGGTTGATAAAGTATTTGATTCCGCCGAAGGAACGCTTGAAGGGAAAGGAAATACTCAAAATCCTAAAGGCGCGGCAAACGGTCAACAGCAAAGCAAACAAAACGGAAATGCGGCAAATCAAAACGCCGACAATCAAACCGGAGCCAACGGAAACGCCGCGGCAAACGGCGGAACTCAAGCTCGGGAAAATAACAAACCGAAAGTCGTTTGGTCGAAATTCGATTTCGTGCCGGGCGACAAAGTTATTTTTGAAGACGAGCCGAGCGCCGACGAAGAGAACGGCGAATTTCCAAGCCGTTGGGATTTATATAAAGGCTCTTCTGAAATTAGCGAATTTAACGGCGAAAATGTCATTATGTTCCTCAACGGCGGCGGATATATCTTACCCTATTTAAAAGATTCTGACAAAGACTATTTGCCGGATGTTTTTACAATTGAATTTGACGTTTGGTTTGAAAAGAGAAGCAGTACAGCCAACAGATATTTCATCAGCCTTTATGATATGAAAAATCAAAGAGCGGAAGATATGCATTCGGCATTAGTTGTTTATCCAAACGGAATTGAATATAAAGATACCGACAAACGTTATCCCGGCACCGAAGACAGAGGTTGGAGCGTGGAACCGGACGGTAAATGGCGTCATATTTCCATCGCTTACACTAAAGGAAAATTTAAAGCGTATATGGACGACACGCGTTTAATCAACATTCCTCATTTGAAGGGCAATCCAACCGGACTTACAATCCGCGGTATGACGGATAAAATGTACTTAAAAAATGTGCGTATCGCCGCAGGCGGAGTGAAATATTACGACAGCGTTTTATCCGACGGAAAAATCATCGTTAACGGAATTAAATTCGACGTGGACAAAGCGACGCTAAAACCGGAAAGCATGGGACCGATTAACAAGATTTACAAACTGATGAAGAAAAAACCGGATTTGAACTTCAGCGTTGAAGGACACACCGACAGCGACGGCGACGAAACGCACAACCAAACTCTTTCCGAGCAGCGCGCCAAAACCGTTATGGATAAGCTGATTTCAATGGGAATTGACGCGAATCGTCTTAAATACAAAGGCTTCGGCGAAAGCAAGCCGATCGACACGAACGAAACTCCCGAAGGAAAAGCGAACAACAGACGAGTTGAATTCGTTAAGTTTTAATTATTAAATTATTTATTATTAATCGTTGCGCGGACATTCCTGTCCGCGCTTCTCATTTTAAACATGATAAAATTTCATAAAACCTAACCAGCAAACAATTAACCGTTTCAATATCATTCAATATTTAAATCTGTTCGTAGCGTAACCGTTTAATTACTTTACGCTAATCGTTTTCTTTTACTTTTCAAAAAAAAAACGCGGACAGGAATGTCCGCGCCACAAAGTAAAAACTTCTACAATTATTTTAGATTAGAATTTTATCGGCGTGAAGAAGATCGGTAAAGAGTTCGTCTTTAATAGACTCCGCGTTTTTCTTTGCGTTGGCGAGCGACTCGATAATGTATCTGTTCGCAATAAAGACTTTCCGCTCATTTTCTTCCGCTTCTTCGAGCACAAGATAACCTACGTAAAGGTAGATGTAAATTTCAACTAAATCTTTTGCCGCAACGTCCTGAAAGGAAGTATCTTTCTTATCGACGACATACTTTAGACAATCGTAAAAGATTTCCCTAATTTGTTTTAGGTAATTGTTTAAGCCCTGCAATGCGCCTTTATATTCTTTGGCGGCTTTTTTGTCGAAATAATTTTTCATTATATCATTGATAACGCCGCCGATTGCCGCGACAATTTGAAGCTGCGAAGTTCCTTCGTAAATGTTGGTTATTCTTACGTCGCGCGCAAGGCGTTCAACGTTGAATTCCTTCATATATCCGGTTCCGCCGTGAATTTGAAGCGCGTCGTAAGTAATCTTATTTCCCGATTCCGTGAGAACGTATTTTGCCATTGGAGTAAGAAGGTTTGCGATTCGCGTTGCTTCTTTCAAACGCTTCGTTTCTTCTGCAACAGATTCTCCGCGTTCTTTCATTCTTCCGATTTTTTCTTCCAATTTTTCTTTAATGTCAACGCTGTAACCCGCGCTGTAAAGAAGCGAACGTCCGGTTTCGAGCATAACTCTCATATCAATCAGGATATTCACTACAGCGGGAATTTCGTAAATCGGTTTTCCGAATTGTTCTCTTTCTTTGGCGTATTTAAGAGCTTCTTCGTAGGCTTGCTGCGCTATTCCCAACGCTTGAGCGGAAACGCCCATTCTTGCGCGGAACATCAAATCGAACACATAGCGAATAAGTCCGAATCTTCTGTTTCCCACAAGCTCCGCGGGGGCGTCGTTGAATTGAAGTTCGCAAGTGGGCGAACCGTGAATTCCGAGTTTGTTTTCAATTCTTCTCACCTTAACGGATTCGTCGCCGTAGCAGACAAACATACTCAATCCGCGACCGTCTTTTGTTCCGGCTTCGGAACGGGCAAGCACAAGAAGCACTTCGCCGTTTCCGTTTGTAATAAACCGTTTAACGCCGCGTAAACGCCATTGTCCGTTTTCGTCCTGATATGCGTGAAGTTTAGACGCTTGCAGGTCCGAACCCGCGTCCGGTTCCGTTAACGCCATCGCGCCGGAATGTTCGCCGGTGCAGAACTTCGGCAAATATTTCGCCCGCTGTTCCTCGGTTCCGAATTTATTTATCGTATCGCCGATATCCTGCAAACCGTAGATATTCATTAGCGAACCGTCGCCTCTTGAAATCATTTCGATTGCCATTATGTAGATAGAGAAAGGGAAATTCAATCCGCCGAATCTTCTCGGCAAAATCATCCCGCGTAAATCGGCTTTCGAAAGCATTTCGAGATTTTCAATGGTTCCTTGAGCATAAGTAACTTTTCCGTTTTCGTAATGCGCTCCTTCTTCGTCAACCGAAGCCGCGCGCTCTGCGATGAAGTTGCCGGAAATATCGCCGACGATTTCCAAAACCTTTTTATAGTTTTCCATCGCGTCGTCGTAATCGGACGGCGCATAATCGAACCGTTTCGCTTCTTCATAATTATCTTCCGCAATATCGACGATCTCTTGTATATTCAATCTATTGAAATGAAATTGTAAATCGCTGTTTTCAGTGAAAAAATTTGGCATCGTTTCCTCGCTATTTCAATTTGTGTTTTAATGTTTCGATAAAGAGCGGAATTACGTTTTCCGCGCTGCCGATGATTCCGTAATGAGCAATATCAAAAATAGGCGCTTCGGGGTCAATATTAATTGCGATAATTTTATTCGCTTCCTGCATCCCGGCGCGATGCTGAATTGCTCCGGATATTCCCACTTCAAAAATCAATTTAGGACGAACCGTAACTCCCGTTTGTCCAATCTGTCTTTCGTGCTCAACGAATCCCGCGTCAACCGCCGCGCGGCTTCCCGCAACCTCTCCGCCGATTGCCGCCGCCAGATCGTGAATTAATTTGAAATTCTCTTTCGAGCCTAATCCGTAACCGCCCGCAACAATAATCGGCGCGGCTTTTAAATTAACTTTTCTCTCTTCGCGATGCTGTTCAATTATTTGAAGAACGTCGTCCATTGGTTCCGGCTCGTAAGGAATTTCCGTTATTTTGATTGGATTTGGAGCGTCGAGCGGGTGCATTTCCATAACGCCTTCGCGGACTGTCGCCATTTGAATCGGATTATCGGGCGTGATAATTGTGGCAATAATGTTTCCGCCGAACGCCGGTCTGATTTGCAGCAGCAATTCGGGAAAATCTTTTTTAAGATATGTAACGTCGGAAATCTGAAGATCGGTGCAGTCCGCCGTAAGTCCGCTCACCGTGTTCGAAGCGACGCGCGGCGCTAACCCGCGTCCGATAATAGTCGCGCCGAAAAGGACGATGCGCGGCTGATGTTTTTTCACGAGTTTTATCATTACCGTTGCATAAGGCATTACTCTGAATTTTTCCAGCGCTTTGTCTTCAACAAGCAACGTTTCGTCGGCGCCGAACTTAAAGGTTTCTTCGGCAATTCCGCGAACGTTGTTTCCGATTACAACCGACTTCAAAACGCCGTTGAGACTATCGGCAAGTTTTCTTCCTTTGCTCAGCAGCTCAAAACTTACTTCGGCGGTTTTTCCGTCGCGCTGTTCTATAAAAACCCAAACTTCTCTTTTTCTTTCTTCCATAATTATTATCCCAAAATATGATCGTTCAACAATTCGTCAATCAATGAAGCAATGCCGTCTTTACTTGCTTCTATCTTTTCATACTTACCGCCGGCAAGCACAACGGATTCTACTTTGTGTACTTTCGTAGGCGAGCCGTGGAGCCCAAGCATTGCAGCGTCTAAATTTGTTAAGTCTTCCGACGTAATAGTTTCTATGTAAAGATTTTTCGATTTATATTCTTCAACCAGTTCCTGAAGCGTCAGCAAAGAATTTTCATCGGACATCTTCTGAATATCAAGCAGCGTTTTCGCATTCTTGAAACGCATCGTTCTTTTCGCGCTGAACGGGCGCGGCTGATTCGAATCTTTTACAACCGTAACGAGCAGCGGAAGTTTTCCTTCAAGAACTTCGTAACCTCCGTCGATAGCGCATTTTATTTTAATTTTATCGCCGTCGAGTTCCAAAATTTCTTCCGCGTAAGTCGCCTGCGGAAGATTTAATTTTTCCGCGGTTTGAGGTCCCACTTGGGCGGTATCGCCGTCGATTGCCTGACGACCCGCAAAGACAATATCAAACTCGCCGACGCGTTTAACGGCTTTGCTCAAAACATAAGAAGTCGCAAGCGTGTCGGAGCCGGCGAATTTTCTATCGCTTATAAGATACGCTTTGTCCGCGCCCATATAAAGACATTCTCTCAGCATATCCGAAGCGCGGGGCGGACCCATTGTAATAACGCTTACCGTTCCGCCGTATTTTTCTTTAACGCGCAGCGCCATCTCAAGCGCTTCTTTATCTTCGTGATTGAAAATTGCCGGCAGCATCGAACGGTTGACCGTGCCGTCGTCTTTCATCACCTTTCCCGAAATGTTAGCCGTATCGGGAACCTGTTTAACCATAACGATAGTATTATACATAATTTGCCCTGTTTTTCTGCTTGAGTAATAGAAATTTTATTTAAAGTTACATATTATAAAACAAAGTTATCTATCTCAAATTTTCGGGTGATTTTTTTATAATATTTTTCATCATAAAATTTTTAATAGATAACAACACAAGTCCTTTTTCGGGGGCAAAATATTAATTAGGACAAGTAATATCTGACGGTAAAACGAAAGACGGTCGAAGTGTAACACATATTGTTCGCGGGATTCCCACGGAAATCAGTCCAGATTTATGCGCGGCATTCTGCGAATCGGAATGTTCAATATGCAGTTAATAAATTAAGGAGTTACGTAAAAACTCATAAGAACCGGTAAGCGGGTCAATAGCTCTATTTTTTGCTTTATCTTCCAACGTATGAAAGCGATAGTTAATACTTCTCCCAAACCTCTTACAATACTGAAAGATTATACTAACGATAATCTGTATTTTTACTAAACTGTTAAAATTAACTTTCAGCAACAATTTTATACTCCATAAAATATTTTTCACTGCCAGTTTAAACTTGTTCTCATTCATAATTCAACATTCATAATTCATAATTAATAATTGTTCTTTGTTATTAGTAAATTTCTTATTTTATTAAAAGTTAAATTTGAAGGTTGAAATGGATCCGAGAAAGTTAAAACGTTCCAGCGACAGATACCTAGGCGGCGTGCTTGGAGGGATTGCCGAATATTTTGAATGGAGACCCGCAATTGTTAGAATAGGATACGTTATTCTCTCATTTTTCAGCGCGGCATTTCCGGGGATTATCGTTTACATTGTTTTGTGGATTGTAATGGAACCGCCGGAAGAGTGAAAGAAGAACTGAAATTAAGGTCAAAATTAAGGTTGAGGTTGAGGTTAAGAGCGGACGCTTTAACCGCATCCGCTTCTTAAATTAAAACGACTTTATTTAGTCTATCAAAAGAACGTCTTTTATTCTTTCCATTGCCCAATCGATTTCGTCTTTTGTGATTACAAGCGGAGGGGCAAAACGGATAACGTTTTCGTGCGTCTCTTTCGCAAGAATTCCTTTGCCCATCAGCGCTTCGCAGAAACGACGCGCGCCGCCCGCTTCTTTGTTAAGTTCTACGCCTATGAACAATCCTTTGCCGCGTATTTCTTTGACGTGTTTGGAATTCACGTTTCTCAATTGTTCTCTAAAATATTTTCCAAGTTCATACGATTTTTCAATCAAATTTTCTTCGATCAATACTTTCAACGCTTCGCGCGCAACCGCCGCGCCGAGCGGGTTTCCGCCGAACGTCGAGCCGTGATCGCCGGGGTTGAAAACGCCGAGAACTTCTTTGTTTGCTAGCACAGCCGACACCGGATATAATCCGCCGGAAAGCGCTTTGCCAATCGTTACCGCGTCGGGGCGGACGCCTTCGTATTCAAACGCAAAAAGTTTTCCGCTTCTTCCCAAACCGGATTGAATTTCGTCGGCGATAAGCAGCACGTTGTTTTTTTTGCAAATCTCGTAAGCTTCTTTCAGATAACCTTCCGGCGGAACGACGACGCCGCCTTCGCCTTGAATCGGCTCCACAATAAACGCCGCAGTGTTTGGAGTTATCGCTTCTTCCAATTCTTTCGCGTTTCCGTACTCGACGATTTTGAAACCGGGCGTAAACGGACCGAAACCGTCTTTGTACTGTTCTTCCGTCGAGAATGTTACAATTGAAATTGTTCTGCCTGCAAAGTTGTTTGTGCATGCGATGATTTCGGCTTTTCCGTCTTCAACGCCCTTTACTTTGTAAGCCCATTTCCTTGCGGCTTTCAAAATTGTTTCAACCGCTTCGGCGCCGGAGTTCATCGGCAGAACCATTTCGTAACCGGTCAATTCCGAAAGCTCTTTGTAAAGGAGCGGCAATTGACTGTTTCTGAAAGCGCGCGAAGTAAGCGTTACTTTGTCCGCCTGTTCCTTCAACGCGTTTACTATTCTCGGATGGCAATGCCCTTGATTTACCGCTGAATACGCCGCGAGGCAATCCATATATTTATTTCCGTCAACGTCGGTCACCCAAATTCCTTTAGCGTCTTCAATAACGACGTCCAGCGGATGATAATTGTGCGCGCCGTATTTTTCCTCCATTGCAATATAATCTTGAGTGTTCATTTAGCCTCCTTATTTATTAAATTAGTAAAAATTTCAATCGTGAAATCTATATAATTATAGCGAAATCTCTATAAGAATTTTGTATTTTGGAAAAGAAATTTCATCTGAAAATATATTTAAGCGTCGAGAGAATTATTTTTCTTTATAAAGAACATTGGCAATGAAATGGAAATAGTTACCAAAGAATTCACAATACCTACGCGGGGTTTCAACGACGTCGTTGATATTACCGCCGCAGTAAGCGACGTTTTGCATCTGTCCGGCTTATCCGAAGGAAGCGCGCTCGTTTTCGTCCCCGGAGCTACCGCGGGAATTACGACAATCGAATACGAACCGGGACTTTTAAAAGATTATCCCGAGTTTATGGAGAAAATAATTCCTTCGAACAAAACTTATCATCACGACGATACTTGGGGCGACGGCAACGGTTTTTCACACGTCCGCGCGGCTCTGCAAGGCGCGTCGTTTACCGTTCCCTTCAAAGACGGTCGTTTACTGCTCGGAACGTGGCAACAAATTATTTTAATCGATTTTGATAACCGTTCGCGCAACAGACGTATTATAGTTCAACTTACGGGAAATTAAAATGAAAACTATTACAGTATTCGGCAGTTCCTTGCCCAAAGAAGGAGAGAAAGAATTTCAAACCGCTTACGAGCTTGGAAAGAAATTGGGGCAAAACGGTTTTAACGTTTGCAGCGGCGGTTATCAGGGAATAATGAACGCCGTTTCAAAAGGCGCGGCGGAAACGGGCGCGGAAGCAATTGGAATAACGGTTGATATTTTTAACGCCGCCCCGAGTAAATATTTAACTAAAGAAATTCAATGCGATTCTCTTTTTGAAAGAATTGAGAAACTGATTTCAACGGGCGACGCATACATAATTTTAAATGGCGGCACGGGAACGCTTGTTGAGCTTTCCATTGTTTGGGAATACGCAAACAAAGGTTTGATGAAAGGGAAACCGGTCTGCTGTTTAGGGAAAATGTGGGAGCCGATTATAAAAACAATCGACGAACGAATGGCTTACGAAGGAAGAAAAACCGGAATCGTTAAATGTTTTGAAAACGCGAACGACTGCGTTGAGTATTTGAGATTATCCGTGTAACGTAAACCGCACGCTGCTCGCTTAAATAATTTAGGAATACTTTCTAATTCCGAATTAGATAATTCGAGTTTCAATTTGCGATTCGGAAAATTTATTTTTCAATCAGTTTCTATTTTACACTCAATCATACAAACATTCAACCATTCCAAGTAATGTTTTTTACTAAAGGATGTTTCTTTCACTATTAAAAAGCGTCTTATAATGAAATTTTCTTTCGCGCTTTTATCTTTTTGAAAACTTCTCCGTTATTTTGTTTTGCATTTTCAATATCATAATCCGCTTGCAAACCGAGCCAAAACTTTGCAGAGTTGCCGAAATAAGAACTCAATCGCAATGCGGTATCGGCGGAAATTCTTCTTCTTCCTTTTATAATTTGAGACAGTCTTGTTTGCGGCGCTCCGATATCTTTTGATAATTTATAAGCGGATATTCCCATCGGTTTAAGAAATTCTTCGAGAAGAATTTCTCCCGGATGAACATTTGGTAATTTATTCATTTTACGCTCTATTGTTAATGATAATCAATTATTTCGGTTTTATAAGCGTTATTTTTTTGCCATTGAAAAATAATGCGCCATCGGATATTTATTCTGATACTGTAAAAATTCTTTCTTTCGCCTTTAAGTTTCTCCAACTTATTTGACGGCGGAATCGTTAAGTCTTGAATACTTTGCGAGTTATTTAACATTCTTAATTTTCTTCTCGCCGCTTTTTGAATATCCGGCGGAATTTTTTTTACTCTTTCTCCCCGCCAGATTTTCTCGGTTTCTTTTGTCCCGAATGAAATTATCATAATTACTAACGCCGTTCATTACTGACGCTAAAGATAACTATTTCCGTTGAAAATATCAAAGAGGGCTTAGTTAGAGAAAACAGATTACTTATAAATATTGCAATTTGCGAATCGTGGGATTTACTTAACAATCAGTCTTTATTTATCCATTCAACAATACAAACATTCCCAAGTAAACGATTTTAAAAAAACGGAAGCTACACGTTCATCAACGCGTTATAGACTTGCGTTACGTCAAGATTTTTAATGCATTTGAATTTTTTATCGTCGCGGGAACATTTAAGCGGTTTCGGCGAATAATAAAAACAAGGAGCGCATGCGAGGTTCAGCGAAACAATTCTGTGTGTCGTTTTCCACGGACGGATATAGTTTTCGTTTGTAGGTCCGATGATTGCAACGACTTTCAATTTCAGCGCAGCCGCAATATGCATTAAGCCGGAATCGTTTGTGACAAATTTATCGCAGCGCTCCATAATAGCGGCGGTCTCCGCCAAGTTACGCGTTGAAACGTCAACAATATCTTCCACCTCGACTCTATGCTGAATATCCCTTTTCAGTTCGTCTTCTTCCGGTCCGCCGAAAATGAGAATCTTCGCATGTTCTTTGTAGATCAGTTTCCGAGCAAGTTCGGCGAACTTTTCAGGTTCCCATCTTCTGTTTATATGATTTTTCAAAGTCGAGCAGCCCGGATGAAATCCGACTATATAATCTTTTTCGCTTAAATTATTCTTCGAAAAAAATTCTTTCGCCTTTTCTCTTTCTTCCGCGCCGATTGGGAACTTTAACGCATGAATATCTTCAATTGCGCTCCCCGTAAGGCGTTCAACCATCTTAACGTTTTCCTCAACATTGTGAAGATAATCGTTTTCTTTGATAACGTCCGTATTTATGAAAGAAAGATTACGCGCTCCTCTTCGTAAATACCTTATTGCAAATCGTCGTTTTGCGCCGGCTATAAACGCAATGACATTGTATTCCCAACGGTTCGAAGGATAAACGTTAAACGAAACGTCGTATTTATTGCGTAAAGCGGAAACAAAACGGAAAGATTTGAGCGGAGAGGAATTCAAAAAATCGTGGAAATGAATTCGATTTATTTCCGGAAGTTTTTCGTAAAGATCGGCTACTCCTTTGAACATAACCATCGCGTCAATTTCGGAATCCGGAAATTTTTCCTTCAAAATTTGAAGCGCGGGAGTAAACATCAATGCGTCGCCGATGCCGGAAAGGGCTATGATAAGAATCTTCATATCGATTTACTTGCTTTTAGAAAAAACAGCCGCTCCGTAAAAACTACGAAGCGGCTGTAAGCTAATTGTTTGTCGTCGTATCAATGGGAATTTTTTTATTCGGAATTTCAGATACAATTGTTGAATCCAGTTTTTGCAACTCGTTTATTTTTGAAATAATACTCGGATCGTTCGGAGCAAATTGCTGTAATCTTCTTAAAATATCAATCGCTTTTTTATACTGATGCGAGTTTTCATAAATCTCAAGAAGCATAACGTAAGGGCTGTATCTTCCGCTGAAGTTTCTCGGGTTTTCCTTAAGTTGTTGCAGCGCATATTTTTCCACTTCCTTTCCAATTTCCACCGCTTTATCTTCCGCGCCGGCTTGCATATAAATATTTCCGATATCGTGAAGAAGTCTCGGATCAATCGGAATCAATTTCCTCGGGAGTTTCTTCTCCATTTCATCGAGGGTTTTGACAACCATTTTATAATCGCGCGTGTTGTAAAGATAATAAAGCGACAGATGCATAAACGAGTTGCGGTAATTCTGAACAAGACGTTTATGATTATCGTCAAAGAAAATAGTCGAGTCGTTTAATCCGCGGAATTTAAATCCGGGCTGATAAGTTTTACTGAAGCCCGCCGGCTCGTCAAAAAGATCTTTACGCATAATTTTTTCATTCACAAATTCGCCGCCGTACGGTTTTTTCATCGGAACAAGACGGTAAGCCATTCCTTCCATCATCAGATAATCGTCAAGTCCAATGTGTGAGTCGTCGGAAACCGTTACCGCAAAGTAAATAGGACGGTTAAATTTATTTGCAAGAATAATGCTCAGCACGGCAATGTCCTGCGCTCTTATCGCCTTGACGTCGCCGAAGTTAAGCGTATTATTCATTCTCCACTCCAGTTTTCCTTTATGAATAACCGAAGTATCGGTAACGCCGAATTTTTTATAGTCTTCCGGCGTAACGGGGATAGAAAGCGTTTGCGAATCCCACCGCTGGGGACCAATGTTTGCTATCTCGCCGTCTTTTAAAGTCATTTTAATTTTTGCCGCTCCGTGAGGCGTAGTGTTCTTAAGCTGTTCAATATACCACGGCGTATTAAGCAGACTCAGATTAGCGATGCGAACGTCCTGACGCACGCCTTCAACATCCTGCAGATACCAAAGCGGGAACGTATCGTTATCGCCGTTTGTAAATAAAATTGCGTTCGGCGCTACGCTTTGAAGAAGATTATAAGAATAATCCCACGGAACATAATTTCTCGATCTGTCGTGCGTATGATAATTTTTCATCGCCATATTCATAGGAACAAGAATAATACTGAATATCAAAACAAAATAAACCGCGTATTTTCCGATAACCGATTCTTTGAAAGACTCGACCACAAGATCGAGCAAACCTCGCACCCCGAGCGCAATCCAGATCGAAAAAACGAAAAACGCCCCGACATAGAAGTAGTCCCTTTCCCTCGGCTGCGGTTGCTGCTGATTTTGATAGAACGCAGTCAGCCAACCGAGAAAGATAAAGAGCACAAGGAAGACGGAAGCCATTTTCCAATCCTTTTTGAAATGATAATAAGCCCCGAATAACGCAAGAAGAAACGGTATGTAAAAGAATTCCGCTCCGTTAACCGGCGCGTCCTGAACCGTCGAGCTTCTTCCGGCGTAATTCCAAAGCAAATAACGGTTGAACATGTGATTCATCTGATAACGCCAGAAAAAATCCAAGTCGCTTGAATAGTTCGTGTAAATTCCCTGCTGGTGCGGCTCTTGCGAATATCTTCTTTTGAATGTCGGGAAATCGCCGTATTGATCACGATTCAAATAGGAAACCACTTCGGGGAAAGTTTTTGGGCTGTTAAGATTTATCGGCGGATCCTGATTTGCGCGGATGATTATCATTGCGTAGCTCGTAAACCCGACAAGCGCAAAGAACATACTCTTAAACACAAGCTGTAACGTTTCTTTGTGATTTTTATTCGACCAATAAATTCCGTAACCGAGCAGAACGAAAATTCCGATGAACAGCATGACGTCTAGCGTGATGTTGTCTTGTCCAAAACTTGAAATGAAGTTTGGAACATATTTTACCATACCCGGATAGACCGCCACAAGCGCAACTCCGCCAACCGCAATTGGGATATAGAAAGAATTTATATTTAAAAGTTTTTTCCAAAATATCCCGATAAATACAAGCGAAACCACAATCATTATCATTACGAATTTTTGGTCGAACGCTTTATAGACTTCGCTTGAAGGCGGAACGGTATCGGTTTGCGCCGCCCACATGCCGATTGCAATCAACAAAATTATAACCGCATGAACGACAAACAAATAAGCCGATTGTTTAAGCATAACTTCGTCGGTAACATATTTTCGGAACATAATAATCATTATTATCGCGGGGATAGCGAGAACGGACATTAGATGCACTCCGGTTGAAAGCCCGATTAAATAAGCAATCATCAGAAGATATTTTTCGCTGTCGTCGTCGTCCGCTTTTGAATACCAAACAACAATCAGCCAAATAACGAAAGCAATGAAGAAAGTTGCATTGGCATAAACTTCCGCTTCCGCGCCGTTGAACCAAAACGTATCGCTGAAAGCCAGCGAGAGCGCGCCGATCGCCGCGGCGGTGTAAGTCCCTATTGCTTCGAGTAAAGATTTATAAGTTTTTCCTTTAAAAAACTCAATTAACTTAACTGCAATCAGGTAAAGGAATAGAATTGTAAACGCGCTCGAAAGAACCGAAATTGTGTTGACGCGAAATGCGATGTTTTCCGCAAACGGAATTAACGACATTACCCGTCCCATAATCAGAAACAGCGGCGTTCCCGGCGGATGCGGCACTTGCATCAAAAACGACGAAGCGACAAACTCGCCGCAATCCCAAAAGGAAACCGACGGTTGAACGGTTGAAAAATAAACTATCAACGTTATAAAAAATACAACTCCCGCAAAAATTCTGTGTAGTGTTTTATGACTCATTCTATCCTCGTTAAATTACAATTTCCTTGCTTACGGTATGGTTATGAGTTTTCCTCTTTCGGCTTGAAGAGCGAGTCGAGACTTTTCTTTTCGCGGTTGACGTAGTATTTTTCATACAACTTTTTAAGCTTTACCAGCGATAGTTTGTCCAAGTCCTCGTCGTCTTTATGACGCTTTACGAACATTTTATACATTTCCGATTCTTCTCTCTTAAATTTTCGTTCGTACCTTTTCAGCTTTTCAAAATAGTTTTTCTGCTCTCTGAAACTCATTTCATTTTCATTATTTAATTAAATTATAACTTTCTAATATATTAAATTTTCAGTCAAACAATTTGATAAATTTAGAATGTTAAAGTCCGGTTTATACAACGAAGAACGTCCGCCGGTTTCTGTAATTTTTTACAAGAAATAATAAACCGCTGAAGCGGTTGTTTTTCGTGGGTTTGAGATTTCTCTATCTCCAACGGCTGAAGCCGTTGGTTAATAAAAGTTAACGGCAATTTTCAATCAACGAAGCATTAACCAATGGCTTCAGCCATTGGTTTTGAAAACAAAAAAATAATCTTAACCGCTTCAGCGGTTTTTATTAAATTTAAATCGTAAAATAAAAAAACACGGAGGAAAAATGTCCGTTCGTTCCTTCACTAAAATCTGGCTGCATCTCGTTTGGGCAACGCATAACAGAGAAAAATCACTTATCGACAAAGAATTCAGGAAAAAACTCTCATTCCATATTTTAGAATATTCTAAAAGTAAAGGAATTTTCATGAGAACAAATTACGTGAATTCCGACCATGTTCACGCATTAATAGACTTGCCCACAAACTTAACGATTGAAGAAGCCGTGCGTTTAATTAAAGGGGAATCGTCGTTTTGGATTAACAAACATGTTGATTACAAATTCAATTGGGGCAAAGGTTACGGAGCGTTTTCAGTTTCGCCATCAAATTTGGATAAAGTTATTCGTTATATCGAGAATCAAGAAGCGCATCATAGGAAATTATCTTTTACGGAAGAATATGATAGATTTGTTTCAGTTTACGAACAAGGGGCGTTCAAAGAAAACAAATAAACCGCTGAAGCGGTTGTTTCTTTTGGGTTGGATGTTCTATTCCCAACGGCTGAAGCCGTTGGTTAATAAAAGTTAACGGCAATTCTCAATCAACACGACATTAACCAATGGCTTCAGCCATTGGTTTTGAAAGCGAAAAATAATCTCAACCGCTTTAGCGGTTTACCTAAGTTTTATGTCTCGTTCAATACTCTTG
>JAADIR010000238.1:0-671 GCA_013151245.1 Chlorobiota bacterium | reverse complement strand
GATTCAATTCTTCGATAAATTCTGCGTGCGCGTCCGGTTCGACAATTTCTTCGTCGCCTGCGGAAAAAAGAATCAGCGGCGTTTCGATTTTGTTTAGATTGGCAAATATGTAATCGAATTGTTCGCACGATTGATCAACCCATTGATAAGTCGCGCCGCCCAAACGGGCTTTGGGATTTTCGTCGAATACTTTATTCATTATATCAAATCTAATTTTACACATCGTTAAAGTATTTTCGTTGAACGGTTCTTTGTTTTCTTCGTAGCTTCCGTTTTGCGGAGCGTATTCCGGCTCGTCTCCAATCAAAATTGAAATAACCAAACAAGTGGGAAAAGGAAGCCCGAGCATCGGCGAAGAAAAAGCCGCGGCGGTAAAGTCGCGCGGATGCTGTTCCAGATACGTTACCCCAATCGCGCCGCCGAGAGAATGGGCGAGTAGGAAAATCTTTCTATGTTCAGCTTTTTTTACCACGTTGTCGTAAAAATATTTCATATCGTCAATGTAATTTTGGAAATCATCGACGTAACCCATTTCGGGGTCGGACAGCATTCTTCCGGAAAGTCCTTGCCCGCGATGATCGTGAATGTAAACCGAATAGCCGTTGTTGAATAGATCGTAAATTACTTCCTTATATTTTATTGCCGCTTCCGTCCTTCCCGAGGAGATTACG
>JAADIR010000286.1 GCA_013151245.1 Chlorobiota bacterium | reverse complement strand
CATTAATGATTACTTAAAAGCAAGCGAAAGTTTTTATAAAAACCTTCGAGATTTTTGAAACCTCGAAGGTAAAAAAATAGGTTTGAAAATTATTCTACTTCTACTACAACTTCGTCGCTTTGCCATAGACCGTGTTTTGTGCAATACGCCATTGCGGTTAGTTTCATTTTTTTTGTGGGAACAATGTAAAAATCGACTTCAACATTTGCCGGCGCGTTGCCCATTGTTCCGGCCGTAAAATTAGCTTGCGCTAAAAAAGTTTCGCCGTCCCACAGTTGGACGTATGCAATGTAATGATCAAAATCATCGGGATGAGAATATTCATCGCCCACTTTAACTTTTACTTTGAACTTCTCCCCTTTTTTCGCGTTTGCGTCGCAATGAACAAACGCCGAGTGGCGGTCGATATAATCTTTTTTTGCTTCTTTATCGATTGCGGAAATATCTTCATATTTGTTAATTTTCATTATTGCCTCCTTTTGTTTTAAAATTAAAAATTCTAAAATTTAATATTTAAGTTTACGCTGATTTTTTTATTTATTCAACAAAGAATTAAACGCTTCTTTAGCCGCGGCTTGCTCGGCGGATTTTTTGTTTCTTTCTTTTCCCCTGCCCATTTTTTTCCCTTCAATAAAAACGTCAATTGTAAAAACCAGATCATGTTCCGGTCCTTCAACGCTGATTAACGAATATTCAGGCGGCGTAAGTTTTCTTTTATGGGTTAATTCCAGGAGTTGCCCTTTGAAGTTTTTATCTATTTGATATCTTCCGGATTTTAAATTCGGTTCAACAATCCATTTTTCAACTATTCGTTTTGTCGCCGATAATCCTTTATCCAAGTAAATAGCTCCGAAAAGAGCTTCGAGTGAATCTGCAAATATTTTCTTTGTTTTTTTTAAGCTGTCTTCGCGAAATTTTGATTCGGCAAGAACTAATTCGTGCAGACCTAACCGGTTTGAGCATTCGGTAAGACTATCGGTATCAACCAAATGCGATCTGATTATTGTCAAAAATCCTTCGTCTTCATCCGGGAAAATTTTAAATAGAGTTTCCGAAACAATAAGATTCAAAACAGAATCTCCAAGGAATTCTAATCTCTGATTCGATTTTTTTAATCCCGGTTCAATATCCAGAAATGATTTATGGGTTAACGCCTTGATGTAATAATTTTCATCGGCAACAGAGTACCCGAGAAGCTTCTCGAGAACCTTTTTATTTCGCTTTGGCAGTCTGAATCTTTTTTTCTTTTTAGTCGAAAAGAAGGAAACCAGATTCTTTAAACGATACCGAATCATAAAATCATTTTAGTCCGCAAATTTTTTGAACAGCAACGAGGCGTTATGCCCCCCGAAACCGAATGTGTTTGAAAGAGCATAATTAATCTCTTTCTTTTTGGGAACTTTGGGCGTAAAATCAAGGTCCATTTCCGGTTCGGTATTTTCCAAATTTATAGTAGGATGGACAAAATCATTTTCAATAGCAAGAATAGTAGCGATAGCTTCAACGGCTCCGGCTGCGCCGAGAAGATGACCGGTCATCGATTTTGTCGAGTTTACCGAAAGTTCGTAAGCATGTTTACCGAAAAGATTTTTAATCGCTTGAGTTTCATGTCTGTCGTTTAACTCTGTAGAAGTGCCGTGGGCGTTGATGTAATCAATGTCGGTAATATCGATTCCGGCGTCGTTTATTGCGTCGCGCATCGAACGTCTTGCTCCGTCGCCTTCCGGCGCCGGCGCGGTAATATGATGAGCGTCCGCCGTTAATCCAACGCCGACAATTTCCGCATGAATTTTTGCGCCGCGGTTTTTAGCGTGTTCTAATTCTTCAAGAATTAAAAGTCCGCCGCCTTCTCCAAGGACAAAACCGTTTCTGTCTTTATCAAAAGGACGCGAAGCCTCCATATATTTATCGTTCCAAGTTGATAGAGCGCGCGCCGCGTTGAAACCTCCGATAGCCATCGGCACAACCGCCGCTTCCGAACCGCCGGAAAACATAACGTCGGAAGTTCCCCGCTGTATCGTCATAAACGCGTCCGCAATAGCGTGAGAAGAAGTGGCGCAAGCCGAAGTGGTGGCGTAGTTCGGTCCTTTCAAATCAAATTCCATCGAGATATATCCCGCGGCGATATCCGAAATCATCATCGGAACAAAGAAAGGGCTGATTCTTTTCGGACCGTATTTGTGATAATTATAAGTCTGTTCTTCAAAAGTCTGCATTCCGCCTATTCCGCTTCCGAAAATTACTCCCGTATGTTCGCGGTCGATCTGTTCGAGGTCCAAACCCGAATCTTCCAAAGCCATGTGCGCAACGGCCAAAGCATAATGAGTAAAAGGGTCCATTCTTCTGGCGGCTTTTTTTTCGATATATTTCAAAACGTCAAAATTTTTCAATTCAAAAGCGAACTTGGTAATAAAATCCGAAGTGTCAAACCTCGTAATTAGTCCCGCGCCGTTTCTTCCTTCCCGCAGTCCTTCCCAAAATTCATTTACACTATTGCCGATAGGCGTTAAAGCTCCCATTCCGGTAACAACGACTCTTCTTCTACTCATATATTTACAGCCCTTTTGAAAGTTACAAAATAATAGAAGCTGTCCCGGAATTCCGCAACAGCTCCATCTTCAAATATTTATCCGTTAGTTTTTTCCGAAAGATAATTAATAGCGTCGCCTACGGTTCCTATTTTTTCCGCGTCGTCGTCCGGAATCGAAATGTCGAATTCTTGTTCAAAACCCATAACCAATTCAACGATATCCAATGAATCTGCGCCGAGATCGTTTGTAAATGACGCTTCCGGCGTAATTTGCGCTTCTTCAACGCCCAACTTATCCATTATTATTTCTTTTACTTTTGCTTCAACATCCATGATAGCTCCTTTATTTTGTTAATATTATAAATGGTACACAATTAAAAAAAATATTTACATCGTCATTCCGCCGTCAACGGCAATAACCTGACCGGTTATATAATCAGCTTCGGGACTGCATAAAAAAGTAACTACTTTTGCAATATCTTCAGGCTGCCCCATTCTCTGAAGCGGAATTCCACTCAACATTCCTTCCCTTTGCCGATCGTTTAATTTTTTTGTCATCTCGGTTTCAATAAATCCCGGAGCGATTGCGTTTACGGTAATGTTTCGCGAACCAAGTTCTTTTGCCATTGTTTTCGTAAAGCCGATAACGCCGGCTTTTGACGCCACATAATTCGCTTGTCCCGGATTTCCAATTAGTCCAACCACCGAAGCGATGTTAACGATTCTGCCGTAGCGCTGTTTCATCATCGGGCGAAGAACCGCTTTCGTATAATTGAAAACGCTTTTTAAGTTTACGTTAATTACCCGATCGAAATCTTCAGCGGACATTCTTAAAAGCAAATTGTCTTTTGTAATTCCCGCGTTGTTTATAAGAATATCTACTCCGCCCATTTTTTCAACGGCTGCGTCAACGGTCGCTTGCGCATCGGTAAACGACGTTGCATCCGCTTGAAAGGCGTATATATTTACATCCGATCCATTAATTTCTTTTTCCAAATCTGCGGCGCATTTTTCGGCGTCGTCGTCCACAAACACAATATCCGAAAGCAGAACGCCGCTGCAAATTTTGTTTGCCAATTCTTTAACAATCGCTCTGCCGATTCCTCTGGAACCGCCGGTAACAATTGCTCTTCTCTTTTTTTCGCTCATATATTTTCCTTTATATCCGCATAATAAATAATTTGCAGCCCTTAAACATTTCCCGTTTATTCTCAAATATTAGGGCATCAAATAAATTATGAAAAAATAATATACAATTTAATATCTTTTATTTCCACTCAAATTGAATTTCTTTCTTATCAAGAAATAGCGTTTCAGCGGATTAGAATAACTATAATTCCGCTTTTTCCAAATCTTCAAATTTATCGATTCCGTAAAACTTAACGTTCGAATCGATTCTTTTCACTAAACCCTGAAGGACTTTCCCCGGACCGATCTCAATAAATTCATCTGCGCCGTCGGAAATCATATTTCTTATTGTCTCTTCCCATCTGACGGGAGAAGTCAGCTGCTTCGAAAGCATTATTTTGATTCTATCTTTTTCCGTTTCCGGTTTTGCCGTAACGTTTGCATAAACCGGTTTTGCCGCGTTATTAAATTTTGTCTCGTTAAGTTTTTTATTCAAACGTTCTCCGGCTGAAGCCATCAGAGGCGAATGGAAAGCTCCGCTAACGACTAATTCCTTGACAATCTTTGCGCCGTTTTCTTTGCAAAGTTCCATTGCTTTTTTCACTCCGGCAACGGAACCGGAGATCACGATTTGCCCGGGAGAATTAAAATTAGCCGGTTGAACTATTCCCGCAGAAGAAGCTTCTTCGCAGTATTTTTCAACTGTTTCCGGAGGCAAGCCGATAACGGCAGCCATTGTTCCTTCCCGCTCAATTCCTGCCTGCAGCATCGCTTCTCCCCTTTCGCGGACAAGTTTCAAAGCGTCAAGCCAATCGAGAGAACCGGCGGCTGCCAACGCGGTGTATTCTCCAAGCGAATGTCCGGCTGTCATATCGAAATCAAATTCGCCGAGCAAGTTCATCAAAACAACGCTGTGAAGATAAATGGCAGGCTGAGTGTTGTTTGTTTTCTTTAATTCTTCAACCGGACCGTCGAACATAATTTCCGATAAACTTGCAGATAGAGCTTCGTCGGCTTCTCTGATAAGTTTTGAAGCAAGTTCGGAATTCGCATAAAGGTCTTTTGCCATTCCGACATACTGCGCGCCTTGACCCGGGAACAATAAAGCTCTTTTTCCCATGCTTAGTCCATTCCCCAAGTCAAATAAATTGCTCCCCAAGTAAAGCCGGCTCCAAAAGCCGAAAGGATCAGCTTATCTCCCTTTTTAACTTTTCCCGCGCGGTAATACTCGGTTAAGCACGAAGGAATTGTCGCCGAAGTCGTATTTCCGTATTTATGAATATTCAGCATAACTTTCTCAGGTTCCAACTTCATTCTTTGAGCTGTGGCGTCCATGATTCTTTTATTAGCTTGGTGCGGAACAAGATAAGCGATATCCTCGGATTTCAAACCATTTTTCTCCATTATCTCAACAGAGATATCCGCCATTCCTTTAACCGCAAATTTGAATACGGTTTTGCCGTCCTGATAAATGTAGTGCATTTTTTTATCGACGGTTTCGTGAGTGGGAGGATTCAAACTTCCTCCGCCGAGCATGTAAAGACTATCTTTTCCGCTTCCGTCAATATGAAGAAGCGAATCTTGGATTCCCAACGATTTATCCGTTGTCGGTTCAAGCAAAACCGCCGCCGCTAAATCGCCGAAAAGAATACAAGTATTTCTGTCGGTGTAATCGGTAATCGAACTCATTTTGTCCGCGCCGATTATGACAATTTTTTTATATTGTCCGACTTCAATCATCGAGCGGGCAGTTTGAAGCGCAAAGAGAAAACTTGAACATGCGGCGTTGAGATCAAATCCCCAAGCGTTCACCGCGCCGATAGCTTCCTGCACAATTGCCGCCGTCGAAGGGAACAGCATATCGGGCGTAACTGTCGGGACGATAATCAAATCGATTTCTTTCGGATCGAGATTAGTCGTTGCAATCAAATCCTCCGCCGCTTTAATAGCCATTTCGCTCGTGGGACCTTGATCGTAAATTCTTCTTTCTTTTATTCCGGTTCTCGAAACTATCCACTCATCGTTAGTATCAACCATCTGTTCCAACTGATGGTTGTCCAAAATTTTCTCGGGTTTAAACATTCCTAATCCCGTTATAACCGCATTATATTTTTTCTCTTTATTTTCCATTTAACTCAATGCTTCCTTGATTTTATTTACGATATTTTTTTCGTGCATTCGCTTTGCCTGAAGAATCATATTTTTAATTGCAAGAATACCGCTTCCGCCGTGACCGACAATGCTAATTCCGTTAACGCCAAGAAGCGGTAAGCCGCCTACGTTATCGGGGTCCGCTTTGCTTAAAGATTCTTTGAAGCCCGTTTTCAAACTAGGCAAAGAGAACGGGGCAATTCGCAGTTTATTCGCCAAACTTTTTCCCGCGTAATTTTTAATGCTTGCTTTTAAGAATCCGGGAATACTTTCGGCGAATTTCAATAAAATATTGCCGATGAAACCGTCGCAAATTACTATGTCGGCTTTCCCTTTGAAAATATCTTTTCCCTCAACGTTTCCGATAAAATTAAGATTCGATTCCGAAAGGAGTTTTGCAGTTTCCGTCGTCAAAGCGTAACCTTTGCTCTCTTCTTCTCCGACGTTAAGCAGACCGACTTTAGGATTTTCAATTTCATAAATTCCTTCAACAAATATTGAGCTGAGAATTGCGAAACCGAGTAAGTGCTGCGGTTTTGAATCAACGAACGCGCCGACGTCGGCAAGAAAAGTGAAACCGTCTTTGGCGTTAGGCAGCGGCGCGGTTAAAGTCGGACGCGCTACGCCTTTGATTCTTCCGATGTTCAGAATTGATGTAACGCCCATAGCGCCGGTGTTGCCCGCGCTAACAAACGCGTCGGCTTTTCCATCTTTAACTAACTTGGCTCCAACGACGAGCGACGAATCTTTTTTCGATTTAACCGCCGCCGTGGGCGAATCATGCATTGTAATTATTTCGGTTGTATGAACGATTTCAACGCCGTCGCTTTTCTTATTGCTTTCGCCGATGATTTTTTCGATTTGTTCTTTGTCGCCGACCAGCGTCAATTTCAGAGAAGGAAAATCCGCGAGAGCTTCCAGCGCGCCCATGACAACATTATAGGGAGCGAAGTCGCCCCCCATAGCGTCGATTGCAATTCTACAATTTGAAGTATTCACTTGGAGATTCTAAATTATCCTTCCGGAACAAACACTGATCTGCCGGCATAGTAACCGCAGTTTGGGCAGGCGCGGTGGCTTAGTTTAAGCTCCCCGCAGTTCGAGCAAGTAGTTAAAGAAGGAACGCTTGCTTTATAATGCGTGCGTCTCTTATCTCTTCTGCTTTTCGATATTTTTCGTTTTGGATGTGCCATTTCTCAACCTATTATTTTAATTATTCAATTTGTCCTTAATCTTTAACAACTCGTTCCAAACCGGATCGACGGATTCGTCGCTGCACTTGCATTTTTCACTGTTCAAATTCACGCCGCAACCGGAACAAAGCCCTTTGCAGTCATCGGAACATAATCTTTTCATCGGTAACGACAACTTCAATATCTCCGTTAAATCCGGGTCCAAGTCAATTACAATCGCGTCGGAAGGCAAATACTCGATGGCATTGTCTTCCGAATCCGCAAACTCCGGATCGAAAACTTTTACTAAAATGAAATTTGTATTTAAATCGGAGATGAAATTCTCTGTGCATCTATCGCAAATAAAATCTGCTGAATACGCCGCATCACAAGTAAGAACAATTTGACTGCTCGATTTATCCATTCTACAATTTAACTTTACTTCTCCGACAAATGGTTCAGGCAGCCCCAAATCCTTTACCTTCTCGGTAAAAACTAAATCGTGAATGCCGTCGGGATAAGTCGTATATTTTATTTTCATCGGCAATCAATCAAATTCTAGCTTCGAAATATAAGGATTAGCAATCCGATTAGCAACTTTTTTGACCGTAACGAATATCGGCTAAAGAACTTAGACAAAATAATGGAAAATGGAAAATTAATTTTGATTGGTCATTGTGAATTTATTTTTAATCCAAAAAGTTCATTAGAAAATGATAAATCAAAAAGAATTTATCGCAAGATCAATCAATAAAATTTAGAAGTCCCGTTAGGGACGATATTATGGCAATTTGAATAACCGACAC
>JAADIR010000268.1 GCA_013151245.1 Chlorobiota bacterium | reverse complement strand
GGCGGGATGGGGTTTGAGCCGCCTGCCGTCAGGAGGCAAGCATGAAAGAGCTCGTTGCCTACGTGGCCAAGAACCGTCGGCAACGGAAATTGAATTATCTTTTTCTTTTTTACCAAACCGTTGAGGATGTAATCGGCGGATTTTTCGGCGGAGATTATGAAAGGCATTTTGAATTTATTTTTGTCCGTCATCGGGGTTTTTACGAAGCCGGGTTTAATCGTCGCGACGTTAATTCCGTAGCCGGCAAGCTCTCCGCGCAGTCCTTCGAGATAGAGCGTAAGAGCGGCTTTGCTTGCGCAGTAAAATCCGCTTTGCGAATATCCGCGGTTATCGGCAAGCGACGAAACGCCCGCAATAACGCCCGATTTCCGTTTCATCATTCCCGGAAGAAGCCGTTCAATCCAATAAATAACTCCGAGAACGTTTACGCCGAAAATTTTTTCGGCAAGAGCGGAGTCGTATTTTTCAACCGTCATACTGTCGCCAACGCCGGCGTTTAAAATGGCGACGTCTATTTGTTCCGCAACTTCGCTTATTTTCCGGAAAGTTTCTTTTACTTCTTCTTTTTTTGAAACGTCGCAGCGGAACGGAAAAATATTTGCCGGAAATTTTTTTGAGTCGTTTTTCAATTCATTCAACAAATCAATATTTCGCGAAACGATAAAAAGATTACATTTACTTGTTCGCAATTTTTCAACCAACGCTTTCCCAATTCCCGTGGAAGCGCCGGTAATCACAATGTTTTTATCTTTAAAAAAGGTCATAAAATTTTCACCTAAAATTTTAATTTTCTTTTCAAAGATAAATGAAATTCGTATCTTAGCAAAAATTATTCCAAAAATTATAATAAACCGGTTTTGCTGTTTGTTTTCATTTCTTTATGAACGTCAATTTTTTAAATATTGATAATATTTCCGTAAGCGGAGAAATTGTTAACAAGAAATTTGCATGCGATCTTTCGCAATGCAAGGGAGCGTGCTGCACGATGGAAAGCGAATACGGCGCGCCGATTCATAAAACGGAGATTGAAAAAATAGAGAAAGCGCTTCACGCCGCGAAAAAATATCTTCCGAAAAGAAGCGTAAACGAAATTGAAAAAAACGGATTTTGGGAAGAAAAAGAAGGGCTTTTAATGATCCGCAGTATTGATAATAAAGACTGCGTTTTTGTTTACCGCGACAGCCAAAACGTCGCGCTCTGCGGAATTGAAAAGGCGTTTTACGCGGGCGAAGTCGATTTCATCAAACCCCTTTCGTGCCATCTTTTTCCTATTCGCATTTCCGATTTCGGCGGTCCGGTTTTGCGTTACGAAGAATACGACGAATGCAAACACGCGCTTAAAAACGGACAAAAGAAAAACATAACAATAATGAACTTCTGCGAAGCGTCGTTAAAAAGATCTTTCGGCGAAGAGTGGTTCGATAAATTAAAGGAATATACGGATAAATAGTATGCTTGGTTTACATCAAAAACTCGCCCAAACTCAAAAGCTTTCTCCGCAGCAAATTCAATATCAAAAATTGCTTCAATTGAATACGCTTTCGTTGGAGCAGAGAATAAAAACTGAATTGGAGCAAAATCCCATTCTCGAAGAGCTTGAAGAAATGGAGCAGATACAGGAAGAAAACGAACCCGATAAAGATCTTGAAACCGGCGACGCTGAAACGGAAGCATCGGAAACGGAGGATTTTGACGTTGAAGATATGATGAACGAAGGGGAAAAAGACGAAGCGGGATATTCGAATTACGGCGAAGAAGAAAAAACCGCTCCCATTCCGCGCGATAGGGAAAGTTTGTCCGACCGGCTTTTGGAGCAGCTTCATCTTCAAAACATATCAGAAGAAGAAACGGTTCTCGGAGAAGCAATCATTGAAAACCTTTCTCCAAACGGATATTTGAAAACGGACCTTGAAAAAATTGCGACGGATTTAGAGTTGTTCGAACATATTTCGCTTACGCACGAGCAGGCGGAAAAAGTTTTAAGAATGATTCAGAGATTCGAACCGTTGGGAATTGCCGCGCGAAACTTGCGCGAGTGTCTTTTAATTCAACTCCGCAACCTTGATTACGACCCGTATTATTCTTACTTAGCCGAGCGGATAATTGAAAATCATTTTGATGATTTCAAAAACAAAAGGTTCGAAGCGATTCAGAAAAATATGAATCTCACAAAAGAAACTCTCCGTACGGTTCTTGAAGTAATTCACAAACTCGACCCCAAACCTGGCGAGGGGAATATTCTTTCCGAACAAGCAAATCAAATCACTCCGGATTTCTTTGTTGAAAAAATGGATAATAATTTCATCGTTACTTTGAACGACCGGAATCTTCCTTCCGTAACGCTGAGCAAAACGTATCTTGAAATGCTTAACGCTAAAAAGAGAAAAAGAAAGCTTTCCAAGCAGCAAAAGGAAACGCATAAATTTTTAAGAGAAAAATTCGAGTCGGCAAAGTGGTTTATCGCTTCAATCCAACAGCGGCGGCACACATTGTTAAACATCATGCAGACAATAGTTGAAAAACAATACGAGTTTTTCGAATACGGTCCGCGCGCTTTGAAGCCGATGATTTACAGAGACGTCGCCGATGAAATAGGGATGGACATATCGACAATCAGCCGAGTTGTAAACGGAAAGTTTGTGCAAAGCCCCGTGGGAATTCACGAGTTGAAATATTTTTTCAGCGAAGGGCTTTCAACCGATTCCGGCGACGAAATTTCGAACAAACACATCAAAGAGTTGATTAAAGAAATTGTCGATAAAGAATCGAAGAACAAACCGTTTAGCGACGATAAAATTGCGAAGATGCTAACGGAAAAAGGAATTCACATCGCGCGCCGCACCGTTGCCAAATACCGCGAGCAGCTTAAAATTCCCGTCGCGCGCTTGAGAAAGGAACTTTAATTTGCTTCTTCAATTTCTGGAAATCGGCGGATTGTTTTTTCTGTTTGGATTTTCGCACACAATTCTTGCGAGCAATAAAATCAAAAAATCCATTGCCGAAAAACTCGGCGGCAAGATTGCGTTCTACAGACTTTTTTACAACGTCTCGTCCGCTATTATTATTGCCGCGCTTTTGGCGATTGCGCCGAAGCCGAGCGCGCGGCTTTATGACTTACAATTCCCGTATGATATTATTATTTTTACAGTTCAAGTTGTAAGTTTAATCGGATTGATTCTGGCGGCAAGATATATCGACGTAGGAGAGTTCCTCGGAACCGCTCAATTAAAAAGATACTTCAGCGGAACTTACAACGTTGAAAATTTGGACGAGGATAAAACGCTGATTATTAAAGGTCCGTTTAAGTATGTGCGTCACCCGATATATTTCGGATCGATAATTTTTTTAGGCGCAAGACCTACGATGGATTTGTTTTATTTTTCTATTTTCTTCTATTCGATAATTTATTTTTATATCGGTTCGGTTTTTGAAGAAAAAAAACTTGTTGAAGAATTTGGAGAAAAGTACAAAGAATATCAAACGATCGTTCCGAGACTTTTTCCTTATAAATTTTGGAACATTAATAGACAAAGTTTTGAATAAACAAAGGCAATAAAATGAAAATAAGATCGACTACAATATTGGGAATCATTCACAACGGTCAAGCGGCAATCGGCGGCGACGGACAAGTAACAATCGGGAACACAGTTGCGAAGCGCAACTCAAAGAAAATCAGATCGCTTTACAACGGTAAAGTATTATGCGGATTTGCCGGTTCTGCGGCGGACGCGTTTACTCTGTTGAACCGTTTTGAAGAAAAGCTTGAGCAATACCGCGGAAACGTTTACCGCTCTGTTGTTGAGCTTGCAAAAGATTGGCGCACGGACAAATATCTCCGCAGGCTTGAAGCAATGCTTGCCATCGTTTCTAAAGATAACGCTTTTATCGTTTCCGGAACGGGCGATATTATTGAGCCGGACGACAATATAGTCGCAATTGGCTCCGGCGGAATGTACGCGCTGGCGGCGGCAAGAATGCTTACAAAATACAGCTCTCTTTCCGCAAAAGAAATTACGGAAGAAGCCCTCAAAACGGCTGCGGAAATTTGTATTTACACAAACGATAAAATAAATGTGGAAACTTTAGAGAGTGAAAATGAAAAATAACAATAATAATTTCGACTCATTAATGAAAAATTTAACTCCCGCTCAAATAGTAAAAGAACTTGATAAATATATAATCGGTCAGGACGAAGCAAAAAGGGCGGTGGCTATCGCTTTGCGGAACCGTTGGAGACGCCGTCAAGTTGACGAAGAGATCAAAGATGAAATTATGCCGAACAATATTATTTTGATTGGACCTACGGGCGTGGGGAAAACCGAAATAGCGCGAAGGCTTGCCAAACTTGCCGGCGCGCCGTTTATCAAGGTTGAAGCTTCAAAATTTACGGAAGTCGGATACGTTGGCAGAGACGTTGAGGCGATGATAAGAGACTTGGTTGATCTGGGCGTCAACATGGTTCGCTCCGAAAGAACGGAAGCCGTAAAAGAAAAAGCCGAAGCGATGGCGGAGGAAAAAATTCTCGACACGCTTATTCCGCCGGTTAAAAAACCCGCAACGGCAAATGAAAACGACGAAGATATCGAGGCTCTTCAAAACGAAAAAACGCGCGAGTGGATGCGGAAAAAATTACGCGCCGGAGAGCTTGACGATAAGATGATTGAATTCGACGTTACGTCCGGCGGCGTTGGAATGCAGGTGTTCGGTCCGGTCGGCTTGGATGATATGGGAATAAACATCCAGGAAATTATGAGCAATATGATGCCCAAAAAGAAGAAGAAAAGAAAAACGTCAATAAAGGACGCGCGCAGATTGATTACGCAGGAAGAAGCTCAGAAACTGATTGATATGGACGCAGTCCAAAACGAAGCGATAAAGAGAACGCAGGAATCGGGAATTGTTTTTATAGACGAAATTGATAAAGTCGCCGGAAACTCCTCCAAGTCAAACGGGCCCGACGTTTCCCGCGAAGGGGTTCAGCGCGATCTGCTTCCAATTGTCGAAGGCTCGACGGTAAGCACAAAATACGGTCCCGTAAAAACCGATCACATTTTGTTTATTGCGGCGGGAGCGTTCCACATTGCAAAACCTTCCGATTTGGTTCCCGAACTTCAGGGAAGGTTTCCGATTCGCGTTGAGTTAAGCAGTCTTACGCAAGAAGATTTTGTGAAGATTCTTACCGTTCCGCACAACGCGCTGCTCAAGCAATACACGGCTTTGCTGAAAACCGAAGGAGTTGAATTGAAATTTAATTCAAGCGCAATAAACGAAATTGCCGCAACCGCGGCGCACGTAAACGAAGAGGTTGAAAACATCGGCGCGCGAAGGCTTCACACAATTTTAACGACTCTGCTTGAAGATATTCTTTTTGAGGTGCCGGATAAAAAGCCTGCGAATACCGTTCAAATCACCGGAAAGATGGTCAAAGAAAAACTCGATTCTATTGTGAAGGACAGAGATTTGAGTAAGTATATTCTTTAGCGGGATTGAGAGAGTAAATAGCAAAGGGATTGCGTTCTAACGGTTTGAATATGGCGCGCGCGGCTTAATAAAGCTGGTCGCTTTCAATTTACAACCAACTTTTATTAAAGCTCTATCGTTCATACCCGCTTGCCGGCAGGTTTACAACCGCTCGCGGGAGGCGCTAAATTTGTCGTTAGCGATTTGTGTTTTATCTTTAATTCTACTTTAATATTAAGTCAAGAAGTCCGCTAATTCCCGTTCCTGCAATAATTGTCCACGAAATCCAATCCTTAAATTCGTTGTTTTTGTGTTTAAGAAACAATAAATGAAGTCCAAGATGAGCAATTAGAAATATGTCAAAACCAATTCTAAAAGTATCAATATCTGAACTATTTGTTAATTGCCAAAACAGCCAAAAAAATATTGGTATATGAGCAAACAGAAAAACGATATATCCTATTTTATCATCCAGCATTGAAAGTCCGGGAAATATTCTCCATTCTTTACAACGAATTGCATCCATTTCGTGAAGAAATATTAGAGATAGTCCCGTTAGGAAAATTATATTGTCATTCATAATAATTTGTCTTGTTCATTTTTCCGGTTGTTATTCATTATCATCTTTATTTTCTATCAAATTTTTCAATTCTTCTTTACTTGGTAAAACAGTCAAATATTTACTTGCAAAAATCTGTTCGTTATTTTCAGGCAATGTAATTTCTACCAGAGTATCCTTTTTGTCTTTACATAAGATTATTCCAATGGTTTTGTTTTCTGTATCAAGTTTCACAAATCTGTCATAATAGTTAACATACATTTGCATTTGTCCTAAATCTTGGTGTGTTAATTTTCCAATTTTCAAGTCAATTACAACAAAACACTGTAAAAGTCGATTATAAAAAACTAAATCAACTCGAAAATGTTCTTCATCGAAAGTAAATCTTACTTGCCGTCCTACGAATGTAAATCCTTTTCCAAGTTCAAGTAAGAAATGTTCTAATTTGTCTATTATTTTTTGTTCTAATTCACTTTCTGAATACTTTTGGTTTTCAGGTAATCCTATAAATTCTAAAATATATGGATCTTTTAAAGTGTCTTTCGCTTTTTCAATTATTTGACCTTTTTCTGATAATTCTTTTACTCCTTTTTTATCTCGGCTCAAAACTAATCTTTCATATAAAGCGCTATCAAATTGCCTTTGCATTTCCCTTAAACTCCAATTATTCTCGATCGCTTCTATTTCGTAAAATTTTCTTTCATTAGGGTTGTCAATTCGCATTAAAAGCAAATAATGAGACCAACTTAATTGAAAATTTGAATTCTCAATAAGTGAATTATTATTGTCCGTAGATTTAACAGACAGTGTCTGTTGTTTTCCATAAACCTTGTAAAAAATCTTCATTTGTTGCAGATTAGTAACAGAAAACCCTTTGCCAAATTCATTAGTTAACTTAGTTGATAACCCTTTTAACAATTGTTTCCCGTATTCTGCACGTTCTTTTCCTTTTTGTTCTTCTTCAACAATTATTTTCCCTATTTCAAAATAGGTGTAGACCATTGTTTTATTTACTGTTTGAACAATGTTCTTACGTGCACTTTTTAAAAGTTCAGCAATATTATTGTAGAAATCGGTATTTAAATATTTTTCTATTTCTTTCATTTTATTAATCCTTTTCACAAAGATAATTTAACTTTCTTTATTGCCGAAATCTTTCTTTTTTCAATAACCGCCAACGGGCGGCGGCTATGCGCAGTAGCCAGAACAAATCCCGAAGGGTTTGCAGGGATATTGTGTATAGCCGATGGTGCAGTTATGTAGCGGAGCGAAACAACTGTGCAGAGCATCGGCGGAGCGGAACAATTGCATACTAACGAGTAGTATATGAGGCGTTGGGCGTTTTGAAACACCTAACTTTCAATTTACTATGCCGTTTGTTTATATTCATAAATTTCAATTTAACCACTTATTGCCCAATGCCTTATATATATTGTTGTAGGGCGTTTATTCATATTTCTCTTATTTCATTATCTTTTAATTCTACAATTGTTTCGTTAAATATGTCTTTATATTTATCTCCTTCAAATGTGTGGATTGGAACAATATTTTTAGGTCTTATTGCTTCATCCATTTTTTTTAATGTTTTGGTGTCAGCGTGTCCACTTGTATGAATTTTGTGTAATATAAATTTTCTATTTGTCAGATAGTCAACAAATTTCATTGTGTCAGATTTTTTAAAATATCCTTCCCACATCGAATAAATCAGATTTCCACCTTCAATTCCGCATATTCTTTCTAAATCTTTTTGCATTGAAGGTCTTACACTCATTACA